>JAGARS010000135.1 GCA_017622155.1 Peptococcaceae bacterium | reverse complement strand
CCCAGTGTTGGAGATTCCCAGTTATCCTCTACAAAGCGGATATCGTGTTCCAGCGCATTGATGCCCAGTGCTGCCAGACTCTGCAGATACAGCTCCTGAATATTGTCTGGAGATGGTTTTAAGATAACCTGATACTGATAATAGTGCTGCAGACGGTTCGGGTTTTCCCCGTAACGACCATCGGCAGGACGGCGACATGGCTCAATATAAGCCACATTCCAAGGTTCTGGACCTAATGCACGCAGAAATGTGGAAGGATTCATAGTCCCCGCACCTTTTTCAATGTCGTACGGCTGCATAATGATACAGCCCTGTTCGCCCCAGAACTTGTTCAATGTTAAAATCATTTCCTGAAAGTTCATTGCTTTTCACTCCTTGATATTTTTACAGAATGATTGTAAAAAACAATTCTGCAGTTGTGTATCCTTTATAACAGTTTGCGGCAAATAAAAAAACTCCCGCCCCTGTCATATTGACAGGGACGAGAGATACCATTCCCGCGGTTCCACCCTGATTGGCATAGAAATCGTTCCGATTTCCATACCCGCTTTCTTAATCCGGCTCCGGAGCGCCCTTCACCTGAACGCTGCATCGGGCTTGCACCATCCCCGACTCGCTAAAGCATATATTCAGACTACTGTTCTCTTTCTACGCCAGCATATTCATTTATGCTGTTTAATATAGCATATAAGGCACTATATGTCAATGAAAACATCATGTGTATTAGCTTTGCAGAACTGCAATTGCTTCCATTTCAATCAATACATCTTTCGGCAGTCTTGCTACTTCCACACATGCTCTTGCCGGACAGTTTTCTTTGAAATACTCACTGTAAATCCCATTGATGACTGCGAAATCGTCCATATTTTTAATAAACACCGATGTTTTTACTACATCGTT
The DNA here is from genome assembly GCA_017622155.1 of Peptococcaceae bacterium. Classification (GTDB taxonomy): domain Bacteria; phylum Bacillota; class Peptococcia; order Peptococcales; family Peptococcaceae; genus UBA7185. The sequence continues at coordinate 9,354 of JAGARS010000135.1, read as the reverse complement.
CAATGTGAGCCCTGCTGCTTCTACTACAGCTTTTACATTTTCCAGTACCTGACGAGTCTGTTCTTCTACAGTGTCAGATACAATCGCTCCGGTGGCCGGCACTACCGGAATCTGACCCGATACATACAATGTGCCATTTGCCATTACAGCCTGTGAATATGGCCCAATGGCCTGTGGTGCATTATTAGTTTGAATAATCTGTTTCATGATAAATAACCCCTTTCATACATCCATAATCAACAAATTATGCGGGACGCTGAAGACATCGTCCCCTACTGTTTATTTATAATTCACATATTAATTTTGGCATAAAGCCCAGATAATCGGCACTGACTAAATGAAACTGTATGCCCCAGTATTCTCCATTCAGAGAATTGTGCATCGCATAGCTGTGTAAATGTCCATATAGACAAGTCTCTACATGATACTGCTGCATCAGTTCTACCATTGCACTTTTTTCCAGTTTGCCATTAACCGGCGGATAATGTAACATTACTATTTTGTGCTGCACAGTTTGCGGCACACTCTCCAATGACAATTTGAGGCGGCCAAGCTCCCGCTGAAATATTTTTTCATCGTGAGAATCACTGAATATCGGCGTACCGTCTTCTGCTGTTTCCGGGCACATCCATCCACGCGTACCGCAAACTGCTGTATCACCAAATACAAAACAGTTATTCTGCAATACATCAAAACTTTCAGGCAGTATTTTTCGTATTTTGCTCAAACTGTCCCACCATAAATCATGATTCCCTTTAGAGATTATTTTTCTGCCCGGCAGTTCTGCCAGAAACGCCAAATCAGGCGCAAACTCTTCCAGCGTCATCGCCCATGAAATATCCCCCGGCAAAAGTACCACATCTTCTTCACTGATTATACTGCACCAATACATACGGATTTTTTCGCCATGATTCTGCCAACTGTCACCGAAAATGCCCATTGGTTTGTATTCATTCCCATCCTTGTCAAAGGATAAATGCGGGTCTCCTAACGCAAATAGTTTCATTATCTCACCACCGGATTCTGTTTTTCAATACGGCCTCGACCATGGCATACATCACATTCCTGTTCCATTACATCAGAGAGCGGCGCACGGGTACGCTGACGTGTCACTTCCACAAGCCCTAAATGACTAATTCCATGCACATTTGTTTTAACCCGATCCCGCTTAAATGCATTCTGTAATGTTTGCAGTACCAAGTCCTGATTGTTTTGATCTTTCATATCAATAAAGTCAATCAGAATAATACCGGATAAATTGCGCAGCCTTATCTGATGTGCAGCCTCTTTTGCTGCTTCCAGATTGGTTTCTACAATTGTTGTTTCCATGTTTTGTCTGCCTGTAAAAGAGGCTGTATTGACATCAATAATATTCATCGCTTCTGTAGAATCGATTACAAGTTCTGCACCGCTCGGCAAATGCACTCTGCGTTTATGTATCGTGCGAATAGCCCCTTCCAGCTGAAACTGCTCAAGCAAATTTTCTTCTCGTAAATGCAGCTTAAAGCGTAAGCTTCTCTCCGGTATCTGCTGCTGCAATGATTCATACAATGCGCTGTCATTCACATAAATCCCCTGCAGCTCATTTTCATGTGCACAATTCCGAACAATACGAGCCACCATATGCTGATCAGCAGCTATAAGCCCCGGCTTCTGCACTTGGCGAATACGGTTCAGCATATCTGTCCACTGTATATAAAGCCATAAAAATTCCTGCTCCAGTTCTTCTAAAGTACAGTCTTTTGCCGCAGTGCGAATAATCACACCCAACGGTATCTCCTGACTTTCTCTCAACAGAATACCGTCTGCCATAGCTTTGAGTTCTTTACGTCTTTGTGTATCAGTAATTTTTTTAGAGATATTTACCTGATATTTCCCCGGCAGAAGTACCATGCTCCTGCCTTGCAAAGACAGCTCTGTTGTCAGCTTAGGACCTTTTGCATCTACCGCCTCTTTTTTTATCTGCACAGTCAGCGACTGTCCTGCTTTTAAGAGATCCGCAATGTTAGGCCGTATTGTATTGTCAGCCAGCACGATATCCTCTAACGCCAGATATGCGCTTCGTTCCCAGCCGATATCTACAAATGCTGCCTGCATACCGGGCATCACACGTTCTACTGTGCCGCGATAAATACTGCCAATAGCCGGTGCAGCATTATCCTGTTCCAGATAATACTCTGCTAACCGGCCATCCTCCACAATGGCTATCTGCAGCTGTTGCGGTTCTTGCTGTATAATAATTTGCTGTGCCATTGTGTCACCTCCATCAGGTATTGTTTATTAGTTTACCGCCTGTAACGGAGTTATCATATTGCCATCATCATCCAGCGCATATAACCCTGTACGGTGAATTCGCACTACCTGCTGCACGAGAGGCATTCCGGCATTCATCAGGCCGTAAGCCACTTCTTCCGGTCGAATATTGCCATCATTGCCGCTTTGCACTATGATATCCAGCACAGCATGTTTGTTATCGGTACCTTCTTCTCTATTGAGCACAATGGTATAGACGCCCGGACGAATGTTCACCGCTTTTTTATCTTTGCTGTCTTTCTTATAACGGTAAATAATATTTTCTTCCATATGCCAGAAATTCTCTACCGTTTGATCCAGCTCTGCCTGTGTAACCTCTGCCACATATTCCAGACGTATGGTATAGGTAGCCCGCTGAATAATGGACATCAAAGATGGCACCTTTTTATCTGTTACAAGTTTCATATCTACAATCTCAAAAGCTGGCGGAACAGCAGGAAGAAGTGCTTCCTTAATTTGCTCCAGCGTCAAGTCTTCTGTAAAATCCAAATCCATATATTCCGTATCACTGGTAGTGCCCACTGCCAATGCCGATGCAAAATTCATTTTCGGATGTGGATTAAACCCTTGCGTAAACCCTAACGGCAGCCCCGAACGGCGAATCACCCGTTCCCAGGTATGCATCAAATCCAGATGAGATAAAAATCGCCCTGCTCTAGTCTTGCGAAACTGCATTCGTATTAACACGGAGCCAGCCTCCTTTCAAATCAAGCTTGGCATCTATATCTTGACACGCACCACATACATGACATTTACCCACACGGCAATCCTGTGTGGTTTCGGCACGCATAGCATTTTGGTGTTCTTCAATCAGATACGATTTCCGTACACCGCTGGAAATATGATCCCATGGCAGTATTTCATCATATGGAATTTCACGATATGCATAGAATTCCGGATCCAGCCCGCAATCCTGAAACGCCTCCATCCACCAGTCCATATAGAAATATTCTCCCCAGCCATCAAATTTACAGCCTTTTTCCCATGCACGGTACAACACATCCCCCAGACGTCTGTCGCCTTTGGCAAAAATCGCTTCAATATAGCTTACCTGGCTGTCATGATAATTGAACGTAATCCGTTTATGTTTAAATTTATCTCTTAAATAGCGCTGACGACGACGTAGTTCTTCAGCACGAATCTGCGGCTCAAATTCAAAAGGTGTAAATGGTTTCGGAATGAAACAAGACACGCTGACCGTCACCTGCGGTGCAGGACCTTTTCCTCCATTTTCCCGACGCACTTCATCGCCAATCTGCAATACTTTATAAGCAAGCGCTGCAATGCCGTCCAGGTCTTCATCTGTTTCGGTCGGCAGCCCCATCATAAAGTACAGCTTAATTTTGCCCCAGCCACTGGAAAATGCCATTCGTGCTACACTTTCCAGATTTTCTTCCAGCACACCTTTGTTGATAACATCACGCAGACGCTGTGTGCCGGCTTCCGGCGCAAATGTCAGCCCTGATTTGCGCACCTTCTGCATTTCATTGGCTAAATTCATAGAAAAATTGTCCACACGCAAACTTGGCAGTGAAACACCAATGTTGCGTCCCTGCACATCAGCAATCAATGTACGCAGCAGCACATCTACACAAGTATAGTCACTGGTGCTCAGAGATGTGAGGGATACTTCATTATGCCCTGTGTTGCTCAGAATATTCTGTGTTTGACAGCGCAGCTCTTCCACCGTTTTTTCTCGTACCGGCCGATACAGCATCCCTGCCTGACAAAACCGGCATCCGCGCGTACATCCACGCTGTACTTCCAGCATAGCACGGTCATGAATCACATCCATATACGGCACAATCGGATTTTCCGGAAAGAACGCATTATCCATATGTTTCAGCACACGCTTGTAAATAGTCGCAGGCGCATCAGGATGATTTGGTGTCACCGCCAGTACATGGCCTCCCTTGTCATAAGTAACATCATAAAACTGCGGAATATACACACCCGGAATTTTTACCACTTCATCCAGCAGTTCTTTTTTGTTCATTTTACCGCCGTTGCGTTTTAAATGTTCTGCCCATACCTGATAAAACTCAATATTCAGTTCTTCCCCTTCACCAATGAGAATCACATCAGCAAAATCGGCCAGCGGCTCCGGATTATATGCACACGGCCCGCCCATAAACACCAGCGGATCATCATCACTGCGGTCACGCCAGCGCAGCGGCACTCCTGCCAAATCCAGCATATTCAATATATTGGTATAGCTCATTTCATACTGTAATGTAAATGCTATGCCGTGAAACTCTTTCACCGGACGATAGCTTTCCAGGCTGAACAGCGGAATATTGTGCTGACGCATCAGGCCTTCCATGTCTGTCCATGGAGCAAATACGCGCTCCATTAAGCATTCCTCCATGCTATTGGCCTGATGATATAAAATACTCATCCCCAAATGGGACATGCCGATTTCATACACATCCGGAAATGCAAATACCATACGCAGTGTCGTGCTGTCCCAGTCTTTATGCACTGCATTCATCTCATTGCCTTGATAACGCAGCGGTTTTTCCACTTTGCCAAGCAAATTGTCTTCAATCCAGTCTCTCATTCATTCATCTCCAATCTATATGAAACATATATCATATAATCGTCATAATATTTTATTTTACCCGAAATCAGCAATAGAAACAATGGTTTTTATAACGAATTTTACACAAAAACAGGGATACCCGAAGGTATCCCTGTCTTGTAAATCAGACTAATCTTCTTTAATTGCAGCTTTGATATTGCGTTTATATGCTTCTACCCCTGGCTGATCAAAAGGCTGAACGCCTGTAAGATAGCAACTTACCGCACAAGCTTTTTCAAAGAAATACACCATATGCCCAAATGCGCGGGCACTCAATTCGCTAACAGTCAGGCGAATATTCGGTGTGCCGTTTTCCAGATGAGCTTTGCGGGCGCTTTCTTCTACAATTTGGTTGAGCATATGCATAGACGCTGCTTTACCCGCCATACTGCAATGCTCTAATGATACATCTTTTCGAATATGTTCCACAGTCAGCACGGTTTCAAAAAAGATTTGTCGGCCGTCCTGCAAAAACTGCCCCATAGAGTGTAAATCGGTAGACATCTGCAGAGACATTGGAATAACGCCTTTACCGTCTTTGCATTCACTTTCGCCGAATAACTGCTTCAGCCATTCGGTAAAATAACGCAATCTGCCTTCATACACTTCAAAAATTTCAATAACCCTGCCTTGCTCTTGTAAATGATGACGCAGCACACCATATTGATAACAGATGTTCTGTGTGATGTCCGCATTATCATAGGCAGCTGCAGCTTGTGCTGCACCTTCCAGCATAGATACAATATCGATGCCGGCCACAGCAATCGGCAATAGTCCTACCGGTGTCAGCACTGAATAACGACCGCCAATATCGTCCGGCACCACAAAAGTCTTGTAGCCTTGGGCATCTGCTTCAGAACGCAATGTGCCTTTTTGAGCATCGGTAATGGCATAAATACGCTTCGCCGCCTCTTTTACACCATAACGTTCACGCATATAACTGCGCATAAGGTCAAACACAATAGACGGCTCCAAAGTAGTGCCGGATTTTGAAATCACACACACGCACACTTCTTCACTGTCTAAACGATCCAGCAATTCTTCATAGAAAATACTGCTCAAATGGTGCCCCGCAAAATAGATGCGTGGACGTTTCTGTTTACCGGCATAATATTCATTGTAAAATGGAGACTGTAAAAGTTCAATACAAGCTTTAGCGCCCAAATACGAACCGCCGATACCGATAACTACCAGTGCAGTACATTTGTTACGAATTTCTTCTGCTGCAGTCAAAATATCCTGTACCAGACTTTGTTCAATTCGTAAAGGCCAATCCATCCAGCCGGTATAAGCATCTTCCTGCCGATGCAATTTATTATGAATTTCACTGATTTCAGGCTGATACTGCTGCCATGGCACAGAGTCAGCAGTTAGCCAGTAATCCAGTTTCATCATGACTTTTCACTTCACATTTCTTTTATTAAAATTAAACGATACAATGATTGCAACGATAATCGTCACCATATCCTGTATACCTTTTATAGAATGTAAGCATTATACCACAAAATCGAAATTTTACAGATATAATCTGCCCTATATTTTTTTATGGGTCATATTTTTATCTTTTTTCCGATGTCATGCAAAATACTTTGCGAAAAATATTGCAAATTCATGGTACAAACCGTTCTAAACATATTGCAAGCAAAATACACTTATGATAAGATTATATTCAATATGCTGCGTTATACAGCAGTTCTAATAAGGAGGCGTTTTACGCTGGACAGGCAAAAAATGAAAGCATTGCTGAAAAAGCAGGCTATTTTAGATATTATCATGACACCGGAAGATGATGCATGGTTCCGCTTGGTATCGTATGAATATGACAAAGCAAAACAGTGCGATGTGTTCAAAATTACCGGTGATGACGGTGATCATTTGTATATTCCGTTTTCAAAAGATGGCGTATTAATCAAAGGATGCGATCACGAATCCTGTTTTTCTCCATATCTGCTGGATGAAGGTACAGAAGATGCCGATGAAGCTTCTCAGTCAGAACGGCTGGCCTTTATCGACAGTATGTATTATGGTATCCCGGAACAGCTGCTGTCGCTCTTAGACGAAGATATGAATCGCGAAGCTGTAACATTCTGCATGTGGCAATCTGCAGGCGATACACAGTGGCATAAAAGCCAGGTTCAGAAGCCTGACACCTGTTTACAGCAGGATAGTAATCTGATTGATGATGGCGGGGAAAAACGCCTGATGGCATATATCTTCCCTTCCGCCGATGAATGGTATGAATGGGCGGCCATTTACTATGAGCTGCGTGAAGAAGGCTGGGACGCAGCTGCGCGTATTTACGATTCAGAAGAATTAACACGCACCATGGTAGAAGATTTGAACCCGGAACGGGATTATGATTCTATTATCGATGAATGCGAAGTAAGCGGATTGCTATAAACAAGACTAACACAACACAAAAAACCTGACGAAATCATTTCGTCAGGTTTTTTTATTTGATAAGATGTTCAGCTATGAAATTACATCATACCCATGCCGCCATCCATTGGCATTGGCGGTTCTTTTGTCACATCTGCCACAAGGCTTTCTGTGGTCAGAATCATGGATGCAATACTTGCTGCATTCTGCAGAGCGGAACGAGTTACTTTAGCAGGGTCTACGATACCTGCTTTAATCATGTTTTCGTATACATCGGTACGAGCATTGTAACCTTCCCCAACAGGCAGAGCTTTTACTTTTTCAACGATTACAGAGCCTTCTTTACCGGCATTGAATGCAATCTGGCGAACAGGTTCTTCCAGTGCGCGTTTGATAATGTTTACACCTGTCTGTGCATCATCCATATCCATTTTCACTGCATCCAGTGCAGGCAGGATATTTAACAGTGCTGTACCGCCGCCAGGTACAATCCCTTCTTCTACTGCTGCTTTGGTTGCTGCCAGAGCATCTTCGATGCGGTGTTTTTTCTCGGTCAATTCTGTTTCTGTTGCTGCACCTACATGAATTACTGCTACGCCGCCTGCCAGTTTAGCAATACGTTCCATATATTTGTCGCGGTCGAATTCAGAAGTGGTTTCTTCTGCCAGTACGCGAATCTGTGCTACACGTGCTTCGATAGCTTCTTTGTCGCCGGAACCTTCCACGATAGTGGTGTTTTCTTTACCAACAGTTACTTTCGCTGCGCTGCCCAGCATGGATAATGTAGTATCTTCCAGACGCAAACCCAGTTCTTCTGTTACTACTGTACCGCCTGTCAGGATTGCCAAGTCTTTCAGCATTTCTTTTCTGCGATCACCAAAGCCAGGTGCTTTTACTGCCACGCAAGTAAATGTGCCGCGCAGTTTATTCAGCAGCATAGTGGTCAGCGCTTCGCCTTCTACATCTTCTGCAATCAGCAGTAATGGGCGGTTTGCCTGCACTACCTGTTCCAGCACAGGCAGGATTTCCTGAATGTTGCTGATTTTTTTGTCGGTTAACAGAATCAATGGACGATCCAGTACAGCCACCATTTTTTCTGTGTCGGTTACCATGTATGGAGAAATGTAGCCGCGGTCAAACTGCATCCCTTTTACTACATCCAGTGTGGTGCCGAATGTCTGAGAATCTTCTACAGTGATTACGCCTTCTTTGCCTACTACTTCCATAGCTTCTGCAATCAGTTCACCAATCTGCATATCATCGCAGGATACTGCTGCAACCTGTGCGATTTCTTCTTTGGTGTCGATTTTCTGGCTCAGTTTACCGATTTCTTCTACTGCTACTTCTACAGCTTTGTTCATACCCTGACGGATTACCATAGGGTTTGCGCCTGCCGCTACATTTTTCAAACCTTCGCGTACCATAGCCTGTGCCAGTACGGTAGCTGTGGTGGTGCCATCCCCTGCAACATCGTTGGTTTTGGTAGCTACTTCTTTCAAGAGCTGTACGCCCATATCTTCAAATGGATCTTCTAAATCAATTTCACGTGCGATAGACACACCATCGTTTGTAATAACCGGTGCACCGTATTTTCTGCCCAGCACTACGTTACGGCCTTTTGGCCCTAATGTTACTTTTACTGCTTCCGCTACGGCGTTTACGCCAACTTCTAAAGATCTTCTGGCTTCTTCGCCAAAACGAATTTCTTTTGCCATTTTATAAGCCTCCTAAATGTTTTTCAACTTTTTGCGGAACGCCAAAAAGACGCCGCTTTTCACGGGACGCCGAGGACGTCGTCCCCTACTATTCTAATACTACCAGTACTTCGCTTTCGCTCATCAACAGCAGTTCTTCACCGTCAAATTTTACATCGATACCGGCATTTCTGCCATATACAACTCTGTCGCCAACTTTAATTTCCAGCGGGATTCTCTGACCGGTAGCCTGGGATACATAGCCGCTGCCTACAGCCACTACCTCACCCTGATGTGGTTTTTCCTGTGCGGAACCCGGCAGTACGATACCGCTTTTTGTTTTTTCTTCAATCGCAACAGGTTTTACTGCGATTCTGTCACCAATTG
>JAGARS010000134.1 GCA_017622155.1 Peptococcaceae bacterium | reverse complement strand
GGTGGATACGATTAAACGATATAAGCAGCTGAAAGGAAAACATCAGAAGGATGAACTATATCTGGCAGATTTGTTGAAATAAAAATTGAATATTGATTGAGCGAAAGCATTCAACTTAATGGTTGTGTGCTTTTTCATTTCTCCCATTCAAAACTTTTATATACCCATAAACAAATATGATTGGAAAAAGTTTGTATCTATTAGCAGAATAAGCTATAATATAAGTTAAATTATCTTGGGGATAGTGTATCTTTTTGCGGTGTGCAATTTGTCGGAGAGAGGGTGCTTTTGTGGCGAAGGGAAAAGAAAAAAGCGTTTTTTTCTGTCAGGAATGCGGCTATGAAAGTGCCAAATGGCTGGGCAAATGTCCGGGCTGCGGGCAATGGAACACCTTTGTGGAAGAGCTGGTGACAAAACAAAGTGGTGATGTTGCGCGGTTGATGCCATCTAGTGAGCCGATGACACTGCAGGAGATTTATTATGATGATGTACTGCGTATTGATACCGGTATTCACGAGCTGAATCGTGTACTGGGCGGCGGTATGGTGCCGGGGGCGCTGATGCTGCTGGCCGGGGATCCGGGTATCGGTAAATCGACGCTCACCATGCAGCTGACCGGCAGTATTCATATGCAGGAAAAAATTCTGTATGTATCCGGCGAGGAATCCCGTCAGCAGCTTAAAATGCGGGCGCAGCGTCTGGGTATCGGTACAGAGCAGCTATATATTCTCACGGAAAACAATCTTTCTGTTATTGAAAAACATATTGATAAAATCAAGCCGGGGCTGTTAATACTGGATTCTATCCAGACTGTATATCTGCCGGAAATTACATCGGCACCGGGCAGTGTGAGCCAGCTTCGCGAATGTACCGGGAAGCTTTTGCAATGGGCAAAAGGGCTGGGGCTTTCGGTGATTGTGGTAGGGCATGTTACGAAGGATGGTGCTGTAGCAGGGCCGAGAGTGCTGGAACATATGGTGGATACGGTGCTGTTTTTTGAAGGGGAGCGGCACAATCATTTTCGCATATTGCGTGCGCTGAAAAATCGTTTTGGGTCTACCAATGAGATTGGTGTATTTGAAATGCAGGAGCAGGGGCTGCGCGAAGTACACAATCCTTCAGAAGTGTTTTTGTCGGAGCGTCCGCAGGATACGGTGGGTTCTGTGGTAGTGCCATGTATGGAAGGAACACGGCCTGTGCTGGTAGAGCTTCAGGCTTTGGTGGCGTCTAGCCCATACGGGCAGCCTCGTCGTATGACCAACGGGGCTGATTACAATCGTACAGCAATGCTTTTGGCAGTACTGGAAAAGAAAATGCGTTTGCCTATTGGCAATCATGATATATTTTTAAATGTAGTAGGCGGTTTGAAAGTGGATGAGCCGGCTATTGACTTGGGTATTATTGCAGCGCTGGTGTCCAGTATGCAGAACCGTCCGATTCTTAAGGATGCGGTGGTGCTGGGGGAAGTAGGGCTCACCGGTGAGGTGCGCACAATCAATTTCCTGGACAAGCGTTTGATTGAGGCAGAAAAGATGGGGTTCCGCGTGGCTGTGGTGCCTGCGGGCAATTTGAAACAGGGGCAGAAGTTCCCGATAGAAGTAAAAGGGGTGCGCAATGTGGGTGAAGCGTTGCGTGTATTATTAGGGGGCGCGTAAATTGGAGCGTATTAGTGGTAAAAAAAATGAACTGATTAGTCTGTTAAAAATGACTGCACCGGGTACACCGCTTCGTGAGGGGCTGGATAATGTGCTGCGTGCCAAAACAGGCGGTCTGATTGTATTGACCGATGATGAAGCCATTAATGATATTGCGTCCGGCGGGTTTGTGATTGATACACCGTATACACCGGCCAGTATGTATGAGCTGGCAAAAATGGACGGTGCCATTGTACTGAATAAAGATGCTACCAAAATTGTTCGTGCCAATGCACATTTGAATCCGGATCCTGCAGTGCCGTCTAATGAAACAGGGATGCGTCATCGTACTGCCGAAAAAGTAGCGCGTCAGCTGGATGTGATGGTGGTGTGTATTTCTCAGCGCCGTAATGTAATCACGTTGTATAAAGGCGATATCAAATATTATATCAAAGAAAGCACGGTTATTATCGACTTGGCCAACCAGGCACTGCAGACACTGGATAAATACAAATCTGCATTTGATAAAGCGGTAAATAACCTGAATATGCTGGAATATGACGGCATGGTCACCATTACCGATGTAGCAAAAGTGCTGCAGCGTGCCGAAATGCTTTCCCGTGTTGAAGAAGAACTGAGCAAATATGTAAGTGAGCTTGGGATTGACGGGCGTTTGATTCAAATGCAGATGGAAGAGCTGACAGCCAACATCGATCGTGATGAAGAACGTACCATTATGGATTATGAAAACTGGAACGGCGAACGCAGTATAGAAGAAATACGGGAGCGTTTGCACGGCTTGAAAGAAGCGGATTTGCTGCACCTGGAAGTGTTTGCTCGTGAGCTGGGCTATGATGCAGTCAAAGATCAGGATATTCTTTTGCCGACAAAAGGCTATCGTTTGTTGTCTAGAATCCCTCGCCTTCCTTTCGGTGTTATTCAAAATATGGTAAACTATTTTGGGAACTTCAACACAATTCAGATGGCTACTGTAGAAGAATTGGATGATGTAGAAGGGATTGGGGAAACAAGGGCGAAATCTATTAAAGACGGGCTGAAACGTATGCGCGATCAGATTTATTCCGAGTTCCACTGGGTATAACCGTCATAACGAAGATATTTTACAGTTTCTTCGCAGATTATACACAAGATATTTACAATCTGTCGGTAAAATACAGATATAAACAAAATGGTTTTGTTACTATTTCTGAAACATTGGTTGCTATACTAGTGTAGTAGGAATACTATGGAAAGGGGGTGAACGAGATGAAAGAAGGATTCATTAAAAAAATTGTATGGCTTCTGCTTACTTTGTTTGGCGTAGCACTGGTGATTTCCGTGGCTCCTGCACTGACAATGCTGCTGATGGCTGAATTTGGCTTAAGCACCACTATGGTATTGGCAGCCGAAATTGCTATCGTACTGGTAATTGCGATTATCAGCTGGCTGCTTGCAGGTCCGTTGGTACATGCTACTGTTGGCGCTACAAAGAAGATGGAAGGCAAACTGCAGAAAATGTCCACACAGGATTTACTGAGTGGAGCTATTGGTTTAATTATCGGACTTATAATTGCATTCTTTATTGGGAGTGCAGTGTCCGGTCTGCCGATTATCGGAACCGTAATTGCTGTAGTGGCATATGTGATTTTCGGATACCTGGGGTTGAGCCTGGGGATACGAAGACGCGAGGATCTGGTAACATTTATCGCCGGGCTGGGCAAAGAAAATAACCGATTTAAAGCCAAAGGTAAGACGAGAGCAGAAGGGTATTGCAACATGCCTAAGGTTTTAGATACAAGTGTTATTATTGACGGAAGAATTGCTGACATTTGTAAAACAGGGTTTGTGGAAGGGCCTCTGGTCATTCCGAACTTCGTATTAGAAGAACTGCGCCACATTGCTGATTCCTCTGACGCATTAAAACGCGCCAAAGGTCGTCGCGGGCTGGATATGTTAAATATTATCCGCAAAGAGCTGGATATTGAAGTAGAAATCTCCAGCAGAGATTATGATGACATTGCAGAAGTAGACGACAAACTGGTGCGTCTGGCCCAGGAACTGTACGGCTGTGTTGTAACGAACGACTACAACCTGAACAAAGTGGCTACCCTGCAAGGGGTAATCGTGCTCAATATCAATGAGCTGGCCAATGCCATCAAACCGGTGGTGCTGCCCGGCGAAAAAATGGTTGTTACCGTTGTAAAAGACGGGAAAGAGCAGAACCAGGGTGTTGCATACCTGGATGACGGGACCATGATTGTTGTGGAAAACGGCCGCCGCTTCATTGGGGAAACCATTGAAGTAGAGGTAACCAGCGTTATCCAGACCAACGCAGGCCGCATGATTTTCGGCCGCCCGGTAGAAGAAAGACAATTGTATTAAGCGTACTATTTATCCCCGACAGGAGTTATATCTTGTCGGGGATTTTGTTTAAAAATAATTGCATTTCGTTTGTAGAAATATTATAATAAATTAGTTATAAACAAACATGCAATCTGGTATGTCTGGAAGGTGAAACGATGGAACAGCATACAAAAACAGCAGCTATTGTGCTGGCTGCCGGCAGCGGTAAACGTATGGGTGCCGGACAGAATAAGATGTTTTTACAGCTGGCGGGCAAAACGGTGCTGGAGCGTACCGTAACTGCATTTCAGCAATGTGATATGGTGGATGGTATTGTAGTAGTAGCCAAAGCGGATGAACTGGAACAGGTCAAAGCAATGGTGCCGCAGGCTATGTATCATAAGGTTATTGCATATACTGCCGGCGGCAAAGAACGGCAGGATTCGGTGCTGTGCGGGCTGCAGATATTGGATGCTTCGTATCACAAAGTGCTGATTCATGATGGTGCACGCCCTTTTGTGACCACTGCATTGATTGGTGATTTGCTTTCCAATCTTGTGCCGGGAACGGGCACTATAGCAGGGGTACCGGCGAAGGATACTATAAAGCGTGTAAACGCAGAGAGTATTGTGCAGGAAACATTGGTGCGCAGTGAGCTGTGGAATATTCAGACACCGCAGTGTTTCTATACAAGTGAAATTTTAAGCTGTTATGCGCATGCGCTGGAGGACGGCTATACCGGTACAGATGATGCATCGCTGGCAGAAAAATACGGCCTTTCGGTACGTGTTGTACCGGCTTATTATGAAAATATCAAATTGACCACGCCGGAGGATCTGGATGTGGCAGAAGTATTTCTAAAGCGGCTGCATATGGAATAAATGAGGTGATAGAAATGCGTGTAGGGTTTGGTTATGATGTGCATCGTTTGGTGGAAGAACGCAAACTGATATTAGGCGGTGTGGAAATCCCTTACGAGAAAGGGCTGTTAGGTCATTCCGATGCCGATGTGCTGGTGCATGCGCTGATGGATGCTATGCTGGGCGCAGCCGGCATGGGTGATATCGGGCGGCATTTTCCTGATACCGACAACCAGTACAAAGGGATAGACAGTATGCTTCTTTTGGCGAAAGTAACGCAGCTGCTGGATGATGCCGGTTATATGGTGAACAATTTAGATGTAACGGTGGTAGCGCAGCGTCCAAAGCTGGCAGGGTTTATTCCGCAAATGGAAGAAAATATCGCCAAGGTGCTGGGCATCGATACATCTTGTGTGAATGTGAAGGCCACTACGACCGAAAAACTTGGGTTTGAAGGTGAAGGTCTGGGTATATCGGCTTATGCGGTGTGCACCATCACAGAAAAATAAAATTGTGTGAAAGAACTATATTTATATAAATTTAAAAAGTCAATTTGGAGGAATGAATCGTGGAAAAATACAGAGTACGTTTTGCCCCAAGCCCAACAGGCCCGTTGCATATCGGTGGTGCTCGTTCGGCATTATTCAACTATCTGCTGGCTCGCAAAAGCGGCGGCGAATTTATTGTACGTATCGAAGACACTGACCTGGAACGTTCCAGCAAAGAATCTGAAGTAAATATTCGGGAATCCCTGGCGTGGCTGGGGCTGGATGCCGATGAATCCGTATGGGATGGCGGCGAATTTGGGCCATATCGTCAGACAGAACGTTTGGAAATCTACAAAAAATACGCTGATCAGCTGCTGGCGGAAGGCAAAGCATATTACTGCTACTGCAGTGAAGAAGAAATCGAAGCAGAACGTGCAGCACAAATGGAAAAAGGCGATATGCCAATGTACAGCGGAAAATGCATGCACTTGAGCGAAGAACAGAAAGCAGCCTATATTGCAGAAGGCCGCAAACCGGTTATTCGTTTGCATGTACCGCACGGTGACAAACTGGTGGTAGATGATGCAGTGCGTGGCGTGGTTACTTTTGAATCCGACGGTGTTGGTGACTTTGTTATCGTAAAATCCGACGGAATCCCAACTTACAACTTTGCAGTAGTTGTGGATGACCACTTGATGCAGATTAGTCATGTTATTCGTGCAGAAGAACATTTATCCAATACACCGCGTCAGATTGCAGTGCACAATGCACTGGGCTGGGATGTGCCGAAATATGCACACATTTCTCTGATTTTAGGGGAAGACCGCAAGAAAATGAGCAAACGTCACGGCGCAACTTCTGTGACACAGTATGAAAAACTGGGCTATCTGCCGGAAGCAGTATTCAACTTCCTGGCGCTGCTGGGCTGGTCTCCTGGAGGCGAAGAAGAAATTCTGACCAAAGAAGAAATCATCGAACGCTTCAGCCTGGAAGCAGTATCTAAGAGCCCTGCTGTATTTGATATGGAAAAACTGAAATGGCTGAATGGCCATTATATTCGCCAGAGCAGTATTGAACGTCTGGTAGGGCTGGCAATTCCTTATCTGCAGAGTGAAGGCTATCTGAAAGAAGAAGTAACCGAAGCAGATGTACAATGGGTGACATTGATTATGCAGGCACTGCAGGAAAAAATTCATACCATCAACGATATTGGTGAATTCATGCATTTATTTGTAGGGGAAGACATCACCATTGAAGATGAAGAAGCAAAAGAAGTGCTGGCTGACCCGGATGTACCAACCGTTATCAATGCGCTGAAAGAACATTTGGCAGCTCTGCCGGAATGGAATGCAGAAGATGTGAAGAAAATTTTCAAAACTATCAGCAAAGAAACCGGCTTAAAAGGCAAAAAAGTATTTATGCCGATTCGTGTAGCACTGACCGGTCAGATGCACGGGCCTGATCTGCACTTTATCATTCCTGTGCTGGGGCCTGAACTGGTAGCAAAACGTCTGCAGAAAACGGTGAACATGTAATGCCTGCTAAAATGGTAAACGACACGATGTATGTGCGGCAGATGACAGAGGCTGACTGGCCGCAGGTAGCAGCCATTTATGAACAGGGCATTGTGAGTCATAAGGCCACTTTTGCCCAGAAAGCTCCGGAATATGCAGTGTGGGATGCCGAGCATCATCCCCATACCCGTCTGGTGGCAGAGACATCCGACGGTATCATTGCCGGCTGGGTGGCTGTTGCACCGAGCTTTGCCCGCGCTGTATACAATGGCGTGGCCGAAATCAGTATTTATATTCATGATGATTATCAGCATCAGGGTGTAGGTACAATGCTTTTGGAAGCAGCGGCGGAAGAAAGCGAGAAAAACGGCATCTGGACACTGGAGGCATTGATTTTTGCCGACAATGAACCAAGCCTGAAGCTGTTCCGCAAATGCGGCTATGTGGATTTGGGCGTGCGCAAACGCCTGGGCTACGATACAGTGCTGGAAAAATGGCGGGATGTAGCGATGCTGGAACGCAGAAGCCCCAACATCTGAGTACAAGATTGTGCTTGACAATGGGCGTTAAATTGCATACAATACAGATGTGCTGAAAATTATATAACAAAGACGTAGAACGGGTAGAGTAATTCTGTGGAATGTGTCAGAGAGGGGTTGCCGATGGCTGCAAGCAAGCCTCACAGGAATTGGAATGAAGTGCGCCCGGGAGTTGAACGGCTGAATCTGCCGGTTGTTTGTGGAATGTGTTTCCGCAGGCTGTATGCAGTAGTAAATTGTTCCGGTTTGCCTCGATATCGGCTTATGAGTGTCCTGCAAAGGATAAATTAGAGTGGAACCACGGTTGAGCGTCTCTATCGAGAGGCTCAGCCGTTTTATTTTTGTTTTATGAGAAAATAAAATTTGTAAAACGAACGGAAGCCATTCAAGAAACTGAAAAAACTTAGAAAGAGGGAAAAACAATGGGAAATAAAATTTCCAAAAAAGAAAAACAGAGAAGAGAAGCGGAAGCGCAAGCCAAAGCAAAGAAAAAAGAAACATGGTCCTTTATGCTGATGTGTCTGGTAATGGTAGGGGTTATGTGGTTTGTAGGGTACTTCTTTAACGGGAGTGAATTGCAGAACCAGCCTGCGAAAAAACAGATTGTATCTGTAGAAATCACCAATACCAAATTTACCGATGAAGTAAAAGTATTTACGACAGAAGATGAAATCAAACTGGCACACAGTGCACTGGATCTGGTACGTGTAAAACATAAAGAAGTAGAAGGCAATCCGGAACCGTATCTGACATTGGTGTACAATATGGAGGATGGCACCGAACGCGTACTGCAGATTGCGGAAGGCGCAGCTACCTGGGATGGTGTGACCAAACCGCTGGTGCGCGAAAAAATGATGATTGAAATGATGGATGCTGTATTCTTCCCTGAGTTTGTAGCGGCAGAAGAAGAAAAATAAGCAGTCCGTATAACGTATAAAGCACGAGGAACGGCAATATCATAAGGAGGGCAACACTTATGTTTGAGCAAATCAAAGAAGATGTTCAGATTGTATTTGATCGCGACCCTGCGGCCAAATCCAAACTGGAAATCATGCTGAATTATCCGGGGCTGCATGCTATCTGGATTCAGCGCGGTATTACCCACAAATTATATCAGAAAAAACATTACGCACTGGCGCGTTTTATTTCACAGATTGCTCGTTTGTTTACACAGGTGGAAATTCATCCAGGTGCAAAACTGGGCAGACGCTTGTTTATCGACCACGGCTGCGGCATTGTTATTGGTGAAACTGCTGAAATCGGTGACGATGTAACCTTGTATCAGGGGGTAACATTGGGCGGTACCGGGAAAGAAAGCGGCAAACGCCATCCTACCCTTGGCAACAACGTAGTAGTAGGTGCCGGTGCAAAAGTGCTGGGCTCCTTTACCGTAGGTGACAATGTAAAAATCGGGGCAGGCTCAGTTGTATTAAAGCCTGTACCGGCCAATTGCACAGTAGTAGGGATTCCGGGCAAAGTGGTGAAAAAAGACGACCAGAGTATGAAACACGACGAAGAACTGCGTGCCAATCACCAGGCCGACCTGGAGCATGACAAACTGCCTGACCCGGTAGAAGATGCACTGGGCAATATGGAAAAACGGATTCTGGAACTGGAAGAAAAATTAAGACAAATGGAGGGAAACAACAATGAACAATAAACCAATCATGGTGCACAACACCCTGAACAATACCAAAATGGAGTTCAAAACAATTGAACCGGGTAAAGTAAAAATGTATGTGTGCGGGCCAACCACCTACAACTATATTCATCTGGGCAATGCCCGTCCAATTGTGGTATTCGATACCATTCGCCGCTATCTGACATACAGAGGCTACGAAGTAACCTATATTCAGAACTTTACCGATGTGGATGACAAAATTATCAAACGGGCGCACGAAGAAAACGACGACCCAATCAAACTGGCAGCACGTTATATCGATGAATTTTTCAAAGATGTCAATGCACTGAATGTACTGCCTGCCAGCACTTATCCGAAAGTAAGCGAACATATGCAGGAAATCATCGATTTCGTGCAGGATATCATCAACGCAGGCTACGGTTATGAGCTAGACGGCGATGTATACTTCTCTGTACGCAAATACGAAGAATACGGCAAACTGTCCGGCAGAAATCTGGATGATATGCAGGCCGGTGCCCGTGTAGATGTAGACAATCGCAAACAGGACCCAATGGACTTTGCGCTGTGGAAAAGCGCAAAACCGGGTGAACCTGCATGGGACAGCCCATGGGGCAAAGGCCGTCCGGGCTGGCATATCGAATGTTCTGCAATGAGCCGTAAATACTTAGGTGACCAGTTTGACATTCACGGCGGCGGTCAGGACTTAATCTTCCCCCATCATGAAAATGAAATCGCTCAGACCGAATGTGTAACCGGCAAGCCGATGGCAAATTACTGGCTGCACAATGGTTTCATCACCATTAATTCTGAAAAAATGAGTAAATCTCTGGGCAACTTCTTCCTGCTGCGTGAAATCTTAGAGAAATTCGACTCCGAAACCGTTCGTTTCTATCTGTTAAGTGTACAGTACCGCAGTCCTCTGGATTTTGACGATGAAAAACTGCAGGTGGCACAGAAAGGCTTAGAACGCCTGAAAAACTGCTATACTGCCATGATGAATGGCTTGAAAACTGCTTCTGCAGACAACACCGCAGAAGGTGCAGAGCTGTTAAGCAAAGTGGCAGCAGTAGAAGATGCATTCCAGGATGCTATGAACGACGATTTCAACACTGCATTGGCAAGTGCAGCATTGTTTGACATGGCCAGAGAAATCAACACCTATCTGAAACAGGATGTACTGGACAAAGCAGCATTGCAGAAAGCAGCCGATGTATATATCGCACTGTTAAACATCATGGGCTTAGATTTCTCCGCTGACAACAGCGCCAACGATGGTCTGGTAGACGATTTGATGAACCTCTTGATTGACCTGCGCAAACAGGCAAGAGCAGAGAAAAATTATGCAATGGCTGACCAGATTCGCAATCAGCTCAATGAAATTGGCGTAGTACTGGAAGATACCAAACAGGGAACCACCTGGAAAAGAAAATAAAACTGTATAATAATAAGAGACAAAACTATAAACAGAAAAGAGGTGTAGCTTTATGCAACGTTTGTTGAGTAAATATCTGGTGCTTGTAATTGCAGTGATATTGCTTCCGATTCTTTTCATCAATACAGTACTGCATATGAAAAGTGCTGAATATACGATGCAAGAAGAAAGCCACATCAAAATCAATCAGATTGAAAAGATTTTGACAAAAAACGATGCAGATATGAAGGAACTGCAGGCAGAACTGGGGCAGATTTATCTTACCCGTGCCGAAGTAGCAGCATATATGCTGCAGAATCATCCAGATCATATCGGCAGCAGCGAGGAAATTGACAAGATCGCACAACTGCTTCAGGTAGATGAAATACATGTATTTAACAAAGACGGTGTGCTGTATGCAGGGAATAAACCGCAGTATTACGGCATGCGTATGTATGACGGTGAGCAGATTTCGTTTTTGCGTCGATGTTAGAGGATACTTCGCTGAAGCTGGTGCAAGAAGTAACACCAAACTCGGCAGAATCAAAATTGATGCAGTATGTGGCAGTATGGCAGGAAAACAAGGAAAATATTGTGCAGATTGGTTTGCTGCCGGAACGTGTCATGAAAGAGTTTGAAAAAAATGAACTTAGCCATGTATTTTCTATGGTAACACCGGATGAAGGCACGGTAATGTTTGTGGCGGAACGTGCCACAGGCAGCATTATCGGCGCCACAAAAGATGTTATTGTGGGATGCCATATCGATGAAGTTGGCATTTCAAGTACGGTGAGCGAACCGGAAAAAGGGTTCTGGACCACCATCAACGGCATTGATTCGTTTTGTGTATATGAAATGGATGACGATTATTATATTGGCATTGCGAAAGGGCGCGACTATGTTTATCAGAATGTAGCATCCAATGTTCTTATGATTGCACTGTGTCTGACGCTTCTGGGCTTCATTGCGGTTATGGCGATTCGCAAATGTGTAGATATGCTGATTCTTCGTGATATTTATCATATCAACGAACAGCTGAACAGTATTACCTCCGGCGATTTAGACACGGAAGTGCATATAGACACAACACCGGAAATGCATGATTTAACGCACAATATCAATCTCATGGTAAAAAGTCTGTTAGATAATGACAGATACATGTCCTATATTTTTGATATGACAGGCACGGAAGCCGGTGTATTTGCTTATACCGATGCAGCTGAGCAGGTGCGTGTCACCAATAAAGTGGGGCGTCTGCTGATGCTGACAGAAGAAGAAACCAATCGTCTCACAGGTGACAAAGCATTGTTTGTTGAAAAAATACAGCAGATTAAACAAAATCAGCTGCCGACTTTGTTGGACAATAAACCGGTATATCGCCTGACAGACAATCAGGAACGCTATTTGCAGATTCAGACAGTAGATGAATCAGAAAAGCATTTTGGTATCATAGTTGACAGAACAGAAGTAGTCCGTGAAAAAATGGAACTGGAGTATGAACGCAATTATGATTTGCTGACAGGGCTGTTGAATCGTCGCGGATTTTATCACCAGATTGATCTGATGATAGACAGTATGGGCGATACGGAGCATGGTGTTCTTATGATGCTGGATATGGATTACCTGAAATATATCAATGATACATTTGGTCATACCAACGGCGATGTCGCACTGCGCGCAGCAGCGGAACTGCTGATGAAATACGCAGAAGGCCGCGGGATTGCGGCGCGATTAAGCGGGGATGAGTTTGTGATGTTCTTGAAAGCAGAAAGCAAAGACGCATTGTATGATACCGTTGATGCATTGCAGCAGGAATACGGAAATATTGTACTGGAGCTGTCCGGTCAGGCAACGGCACCGCTGCGGTTCTCAGGCGGATATTTGTTTGTGAATAAAGAAGAAACAATGCGACAGACCATGCTGAAAAAGGCAGACAAAGCATTATACCGGGCGAAAAACAACGGGCGCGGCAAACTGCTGGAGTACAATGAACAGTTAGATGGTACAGAAGTAGACGAAAACGAATAAAAATAAGAAAATTATAAAAAAGGCAGCAACATTTCTGCAGAAGTTGACAGTGCAGAGAGGATTGCAGTCTTTTTTGTTTGTATTTTTAATGTATTTCATACGGACACCTTGACATTTATATTCGACAAATGTAAAATGAAAAATAGATAATATTAGACAAATGTCGTTCATAATAAGAAGGAGGTACGTAAATATGAAACCTGTGAAAAAAATTCCCGATGCAGAACTGGAAATTATGCTGATTGCGTGGGAGGCAGAGGGTGCTGTAACATCAGACTATATCATGGAGCGTTTGCACAAAGACTGGACAAAACCAACGCTTTTGAAACTGCTGACCCGGCTGTGTGAACGTGAATTTCTGCGCTGTGACAAAGAGGGGCGTCACAATATTTATACTGTGCTGGTGCCAAGAGAAGATTATGTACAGGAGGCTAGCGGCACATTCTTACAGAAACTGCATCACAATTCGCTGACCAGTCTGGTGGCATCCCTGTACGACGGGCAGAAAGTAAGCAAAGCGGATTTGGAGGAACTGAAACGATTCATCGAGGAGGCGTAGGCTATGACAAACTTTATTCAAAATATATTACAAATTAGCATCACCATGGCGGCGATAATTGGTGTATTACTGCTGCTGGTGCCTGTGTGGCAAAAGCGTTACAGTGCCAAGTGGCGCAAAGCAATTTGGTTAATCATTGCGGTGCGATTACTGGTGCCGTTCTCTATTGAATTGCCAAGTGTTCCTGTTCAGATAAATGTGGATTTGCATGAAACCGTAATGTTTTCGTCACAATCTGTGTCAACGGATACTACACCGGTACCGGCGATACCGAGCCAGATAGAAACACCGGATAATGTAACGGTAAGCACTACAGTGAATACTGTGACACCGACCATCACCACAGAGAAAGCAATGATGCTGGACAGAGGCACCGTATTATTTGCTCTCTGGCTGATTGGGATACTGGCGTTCACCATGTATCATGCAGTGCAGTATCGGCGATTCTACAGCAAAATCATGGCTTCTGCTAAGCCGCTGGAAGATAGTGATGAACTGTTGGAGCGAGCAGGAAATAACATGGGGTTAATGCATTATCCAAATGTACTGCTTTCCAGCGGTGTACAAAGCCCAATGCTTATTGGCTTTGCGAAACCGACCATTGTACTGCCGTACAAACTGTATGGTGAAAATGAATTGGTGATGATATTGCGTCACGAGCTCACCCATTATAAACATCATGACCTGTGGTATAAACTGATTCTTTTGTGTGCCAATGCATTGCACTGGTTCAACCCATTGGTATGGATGATGAACCGCCAAGCAGGGCGAGATATTGAACAGGTTTGTGATGACTACGTAGTAGCAGGGCAGGATTTGGACTATCGCAAGGCGTACAGTATGACCATCCTGAACACCATGGCCAGCCAGAAAGGTGTAGCCCTGTCTACTCACCTTAGCAAAGATGCACAGAACACCAAAAAACGCTTCGCAGGAATATTGCAGCCGAAAACATATAAAAAAGGCATCGCAGTATTTGCAGCAGTACTGATACTAGCCGTAGGTATCAGCGGATGTTTGCAGATTGGTAAAGTAGACGAAGGCGTAGCACTGTACAACAAAGTAGCAGAATATCTGCCGGAAAATGCGATTCATAATCCGGAAGAGTATGAAGTGCAAGGTGATGATGAGTCGGCATATCGGACTTATCTGTGGATTGAAGACAAATATATGGTAACGGAAGAAGAAGCAAGCAAGGCAGATATGCTGACCGGATATCGCGGCTGGGATAGAACAAACGAAGAAACAGGAGAGGGCATGTATTATCAGTATCGCCGTACATTGACGATTGTCGCAT
>JAGARS010000133.1 GCA_017622155.1 Peptococcaceae bacterium | reverse complement strand
TGGATTAATACGGTTTTACCTACACCAGCACCACCGAACAGACCGATTTTACCACTTTTTACGTATGGGCAAATCAGGTCGATAACTTTAATACCGGTTTCCAGAATTTCTTTTGCAGAGTTCTGTTCAGCAAAAGTAGGAGCTTCTCTGTGGATACCCCATCTTTCGCCACCTTCGATTGCACCATTTTCGTCGATGGTGTCACCAACTACGTTTAACAGACGACCCAGAGTTGCATCCCCTACCGGTACGGAAATAGCAGCGCCTGTATCAACAGCTACCATACCACGAACCAAACCGTCTGTGGAGGACATTGCTACGCATCTAACGGTGTTATTACCCAGATGCTGTTCAACTTCCATGGTCAAATTAACTTCTAAATTTTTATCATCCTGGTCTTCTGTGCGAACTACAACGGAATTGTAAATTGCAGGCAGACTATCAGCGGTAAACTCAACGTCAACTACTGGACCAACGATTCTAATAATTTTACCCTTATTCAAGATTGGGAAACCTCCTTTTCCAATAGTCACCTTACAATTAGCCGTTCAGTGCGTTAGCACCTGCACAGATTTCAGTGATTTCGTTAGTAATCGCAGCCTGACGAGCACGGTTGTATTCCAAATCCAAACGTGCAACCAGTGCGGCAGCATTATCACTTGCAGCAGACATAGCTGTCATACGAGCGCCATGTTCCCCTGCTTTCGCTTCTGTTAATGCACTGAATACCTGGTTTGCTAAATATAAAGGCAGAATTTGACTTAATACGATTTCCGGAGATGGTTCGAAGATATAATCTAAACCATCAGCGCCTTCGCTTTCCGGTGTTTCAATAGGAAGTACTTTCACAGCTTTCGGAATCTGAGACATTGCGCTGCGGAATTCCGAATAAACAATGTGAACTTCATCGTATTTCCCTGTTACATAAGCGGTTTTAATCATTTTTGTGATTGCATCCGCGTCAACTGCAGATGGAATATCATTTACAGTCAGGAATTCTTCATCGATTGTGTAACCACGTTTCTGGAAGAAATCTCTTGTCTTTTTACCAACAGCAACAATACCTACTTCATAGCCTTTTGCTTCTGCTTCTTTTACAGCAGCCAGACCTTCTTTCAGAACGTTAGCATTGTAGCCGCCGGCCAGACCTTTATTGGATGCAAATACAACGAAACCAACTCGATTTACTTCTCTGACTTCCAGCAGTGGATCAGTCGCTGCAGCGCCTGCACTTGCTACCAGTCGGGAAAGTACTTCTTTCAATTTATCTTTGTATGGACGAGCGGATACTACAGAGCCCTGCGCACGACGCAGCTTGGAAGCAGATACCATTTTCATCGCTTTTGTGATTTTACCGGTACTCTGAACACTGCGAATCCGTCGTTTTATTTCCTTACCACTAGCCAAACCTTATTCACCACCCTCTCGAAGAATCAAAACGCAATCTCGGCTTACGCCTGGAAAGTAGCTTTGAATTCAGTGATTGCTTTTACCAGAGCTTCTTCGTCAGCGCCTTCCAGTTTACCTGTGTTAGCGATAACGTCTAAAACGCTAGCTTTATAGCTGGAGGATTTCATAAAGTTCAGCAGACCAGCTTCGAATGCGCCGATTTTGTTTACAGCGATATCATCTGTGTAGCCTTTGGATACAGCATAGATGATTGCTACCTGGTCTTCTACAGGCATTGGAGAATACTGTGCCTGTTTCAGCATTTCCATTACGCGAGCACCGCGGTCCAGAGTTGCTTTTGTAGCAGCATCCAGGTCGGAACCGAACTGAGTAAATGCTTTTAATTCATTGTACTGTGCCAAGTCCAGACGCAGGTTACCGGAAATTTTCTTCATAGCTTTAACCTGAGCGGAACCACCTACACGGGATACGGAAACCCCAGCGTTGATAGCTGGACGTACACCGGCATTGAACAAGTCAGCTTCCAGGAAGATCTGACCGTCTGTAATGGAAATTACGTTTGTTGGAATGTATGCAGAAATGTCGCCAGCCTGGGTTTCAATGATTGGCAGAGCAGTCATAGAACCGCCACCCAGTTTGTCTTCCAGTTTTGCAGCACGTTCCAGCAGACGGGAATGTAAGTAGAATACGTCACCTGGGTAAGCTTCGCGTCCTGGAGGACGTTTCAGCAGCAGGGACAGTTCGCGGTATGCAACAGCCTGTTTGGACAGGTCATCGTATACAATCAGAACGTCTTTTCCGTTGAACATGAATTCTTCCCCGATAGCAGCACCCGCATATGGAGCGATGTACAGCATTGGAGATGGTTCAGAAGCTGTAGCAGCAACGATAATGGAGTATTCCATTGCGCCGTATTCTTCCAGTTTGCTTACTACGTTTGCTACAGTAGATGCTTTCTGACCTACTGCAACATAAATGCAGATTACATCTTTACCTTTCTGGTTGATGATGGTATCGATAGCAACTGCAGTTTTACCGGTCTGACGGTCACCGATGATTAATTCACGCTGACCTTTACCGATTGGAACCAATGCGTCAATACATTTGATACCGGTCTGTAATGGCTGATGTACACCTTTACGTGTAATTACACCAGGAGCGATAGATTCTACCGGTCTGAATTTGTCAGTCACGATAGGACCTTTGCCGTCGATTGGCTGACCTGTAGCGTTTACTACACGGCCAATCAGAGCTTCACCTACCGGAACTTCAACGATACGACCTGTACGTTTTACAGGGTCGCCTTCTTTAATATGTTTGTATGGGCCTAAGATAACGCAACCAATGTTGTCTTCTTCCAGGTTCTGCGCCATACCCTGTACGCCGCCCGGGAATTCTAACAGTTCGTTTACCATCGCATCTTTTAAGCCATAAACACGAGCAATACCGTCACCTACTTCGATTACGGTACCAATATCACTAGCTTCTATGTTTTTATCATAGTTTTCGATTTGATTTTTCAGAATGGAACTAATTTCCTCTGGTCTGATATTCATTTTAGTCCCTCACCCCAATCTTTCATTAAAACTGTACTTCATGTAATTTATTTTTCATGCCTGCAAGGCGAGCACCTACAGTGCCGTCATAAACTTTGTCGCCGAATGTTACTACCATACCTGCCAACAAGCTTGCATCTACGCTGACATTCAGTTTAACGGTCTTCCCAGACAGTTTTGCCAGCTGGGCACTGAGAGCAGTTTCCTGTTCTTCAGTTAAAGGATACGCAGAAACGACATCAGCATAAGCAATGTTGCGGACTTCGTCAGCTAATGCACAGAATACACTGTAAATATCAGCGATGCTTTCTTCTCTGTTTTTGTCAACAACTACAAACAACAGATTCAGCACCATTGCATCCACTTTGTCTGCAAAAATCTGTTTTACAATGTTTTTCTTTTCATCAATGCTAACGGTCTGGCTGGTTAAAACATCTTTTAATTCAGCGCTGTTTTCAATAGTATCAACAACCAGTTTCAAGTCTTCCTGATAACGGTCGATACTGTTTTTTTCCTGACCAATCTGTAGGAGAGCCTGCCCGTAACGTTTCGCTACAGCTGCATTCATCATTTCGCTTCCCCTACCTCTTTCACAAAGTTATCGACCATATTCTGATGATCTGCAACATCGATTGTTTTACCAACAACTTTGGATGCAGCCAGCACTGCCAGGTCAGCAATTTCATTTCTGATTTCATTTAACGCTTCTGTTTTTTCGCGAGCGATTTCTGCCTGCGCTTTTGCTGTCAAACGAGAAGCTTCTTCTCTTGCTTCAGTTACGATATCAGCTTTTGTCTGTTCGCCGATTTTTGCAGCCTGATTGATGATATCCTGCGCTTCAGCTCTTGCATTCTGAATCTGAGCAGCGTATTCATCTTTCAGTTTCTGCGCTTCCAGTTTCGCTTCTTCCGCAGAGTTTAAGTTGTTGATTACTTCTTCTCTACGGCTGTCCAGCATATTGCAAACCGGTTTGTACAGGAATACTTTCAAACCAACTACCAGAATCGCAAAGTTGATAATCGCAAAAATAATTGTGGATGGATGAATTTCCACGCACACACCCTCCTCTCATGCGGGGTCACCAAAATCTTATTTAAACTTATTACAGTAAATTATTCGTAATACCCGTAATATTAAATATAGGCGATTGGACCAAGTCCCAATCGCCTACTTAGACCCTTACATTACCTTGATTAGTAATTATTGATAAGCCTCTTATTACATGTTACCTAAAATCATGAAAGCGATCAGCAGACCATAGATTGTTAATGCTTCCATAAATGCTAACGCCAGGATTAAGGATGTACGGATATCACCAGAAGCTTCTGGCTGACGAGCGATTGCTTCCATAGCTTTAGAAGCCGCAATACCCTGACCTAAACCAGGACCGATTGTAGCGATAGCTACTGCTAATGCAGCTGCCAGTGCGATAATACTTCCTGTTGCCATTGAGTTCCCCCTCCTTCCAATACTTTATTGGGAAATCTTCGAAATAAATAATAATTTCGAAATAAGATTAAGCTATTATATCAAGGCTTAGTGATGTACAGCAGTCGCTTCTTCTAAGTAGATAGAAGCCAACAGTGTAAATACGAAAGCCTGGATAGCACCAAACAAAATACCCATTACCTGCATTGTCAGCGGTAATACCAGCGGACATAACGCAGCTAAACTTGCTACTACCATTTCTTCCCCGTAAACACTACCGTAAAGACGCAGCGCCAGAGATAATGGACGTGTAAACTGTTCTACAATATTCAGCGGCAGCATCAGGAATGCAATCGCCGGCATAGGACCAATCAGATGTTTAATGTAGCCAATCGGGCCCTGCACTTTCAGGTTGTAGTACAGAACCAGGAAGAATACTACGATTGCTAAACCCGCAGTAGTACTTACATTACTGGTTGGCGGTTTTAGCCCCGGCAGTGTACCAGCCAGCGGCAGTAAACCGGAATAGTTGGAGCACAGAATCAGAATGAAGAAAGTTGCCAAAAACGGCATCAGTTCTCTTGTACGTTTCTTACCTAAAATATCAGTCCAGAAGTTTTCGTACATTTCGATACCCATTTCCAGAACATTCTGCAAACCGGACGGAATGCGCTGCATATTTCTTGTACCAATAAAGCTTACAAGCAGAATCAGAATCATTACGCCCCACATAGTGGTGATCTCGCTTGTTACTTCCAAAGGCCCGATACTGAACAATGGACCAGCATGATGACCAGCCGCACTCGCATAAGCAACATTTGTCAGAAACATTTGTCTCACCCCTTTCGTTGTCGAAATAAAGTATATACGTTTTTCACTAAAATATAATTTTTCACAGCCAGTAAACCTAAAGCTGTGCCAATTAACATAGGTGTGTTTTTGTATACCAGCAGCATAGCCAGCATGATAATACCGATACGGAATATAATCACCAGCTTGCTGAATATACCTTTGGGATTGCTCAATGCGCGCCAACT
This sequence comes from Peptococcaceae bacterium, assembly GCA_017622155.1. Lineage (GTDB taxonomy): Bacteria > Bacillota > Peptococcia > Peptococcales > Peptococcaceae > UBA7185. Next base: position 1,697 of record JAGARS010000133.1, on the reverse strand, counting down.
GAAGAAATTATTGAACAAACTCACAGCCAGCCCCCATACAAAACCAAGCGCCCCCGGAAACAATACAGATTCTAACATAAAATTTCCCTTCTTGCCACCTAATATTTCTTATCCGTTACATTCTGTATCTTTATCAATTTTAACACGTTTTCCGTGTTTCAAAAAGCCCAATTTTACTTTTTATCGCACTTTTCTTCAATTTTCCGTTCCGGCTTGTTTTTTAAGTCCCAGTCACGTTCATTGATGTCGCGCGGATTCTGCATCTGATCCACCTGCTCAATGAACAGATGAAACCCGGAATAAATCCCGCCCAGTGTAAAGATGAGCCAAAAAATGCCGTTGGTGCCGAGTTTGCCGTCCAACCAATGCCCAATCGTCATCATGATAACCACGCTCACCAGCATTGTGACGCTAAAACTCAACGCCAATCCAAAATAGTCATTGATTGACGTAAACTTTCCAAAGGTTCCTTTCGGCTTTCTCATTTGCACACCTCAATTCACTCTTTTTATTGTACTAAAAATTTTCGGGAATTACAACAAAAATTCTTCATTTTCTTGCAAATACCCTAATAAATATTTATTATATCCCTCGTCATATACACATAAGAAAAAATGCACAAAGGACACAAGAGCTTACAAAAGGCTATACAAAGCTATCGGACAAATCTTTTGACCCAGTTGCACTACATCCATGGTTCCGGTTTTTCCTGCTGCAGCTTGAAATAATATTCAATGGCATCTGTAATTCTGCCGCAAGCCTTCCCATCACCGTATGGATTTACAGCATTGGCCATTTTGCTATACGCCTCTGCATCTGTTAACAGTTCAAAGGCAGTATCGTAGATCAAATTTTCATCCGTGCCTACCAGCGCCACAGTCCCGGCTGTAACAGCTTCCGGACGTTCTGTAGTATCTCTGAGCACCAGTACCGGCTTGCCCAATGCAGGCGCTTCTTCCTGCAACCCGCCGGAATCAGTTAAAATCAAATCAACTCTGGCAATAGCATTTGCAAACGGCTCATAATCCATCGGTTCAATAATATGCACCCGTTCCAGATTACCTAAAATGCTGCCGGCAAGCTCACGCACTTTTGGATTTTTATGAATCGGGAAAATGAACTGTGCTTCCGGCAGCGTTTCGTGCAGCCGCTTCACTGCGCGGAAAATATTCGCCATCGGTTCCCCCTGATTTTCTCTGCGATGGGCAGTAATCAGCACTTTCGGTGCATCACTATCCAAAAGCGCCTGAATATCGCTGTCTGCAAACTGATAGTTTTCTTTTACAGTAGCCAAAAGCGCATCAATCACTGTATTGCCGGTCACAAAGATATGCTCATCTGATACATTTTCTTTCAGCAGATTTCTGCGAGACTCCGGTGTCGGAGAAAAATGCAGCGCTGCCATAGCACCGGTCAATTTGCGATTGGCTTCTTCCGGATATGGAGAATACATATTGCCGGAACGCAGCCCAGCCTCCACATGACCTACCGGAATCTGCTGATAAAAAGCAGCAAGCGTAGCGGCAAATGTTGTGGTGGTATCCCCATGTACCAGCACCAGATCCGGCTGTTCCTTTTGCAGAATCTCTTCCAGACCGGACAGCACTCCCGATGTAATGGTGGTCAAAGTCTGACCGTGCTTCATCAAATTCAAATCATAATCAGGTACAATATCAAACAGCTGCAGCACCTGATCC
>JAGARS010000132.1 GCA_017622155.1 Peptococcaceae bacterium | reverse complement strand
GCAGCCATGAAGTCCAGTACATTCTGCTGTGCTTTTAAGAAGCTGTCTACGATATCTTTGTGTTCGTCATAGAATGCCTGTGTGGTAGCACAGCAAATAGTAGCATCTACATAGCCTAAACCGTTGGTTACCAGATGCGCGCCGCTAGCCTGGGTGTTGTATGCTGCAGCCCCTGCCAGCAATGCACAGTCTACGCTGCCGCCCAGCATAGCTGCCATACCGTCAGGAATAGTAGTGTTCATAAAGTTTACATCTGCCAGTGTCATGTTGCCGCTTGCCAGATATGCTACCAAAAGTTCATGCAGAATAGTGCCCTGTGGGCCTGCGATAGTTTTGCCGCGCAAATCTTCCGGGCTGGTAATACTGCTGTCGTTGGAGAACAGGCAGAATGCTTCCTGAGAACGGCTGTACATAGAGATTACTTTGATATCGGCATCATTGGCAGCGGATAAGATTACAGAAGTAGCACCTACTGCGTACAGGAACTGAATATCGCCGGATGCCAGTGCCTGTGTCTGATCGGCACCGGAGGTGATTTCAGAATAGTTAACAGTTTTCACGCCAACTTCTTTCATGGTTTCAGCAAAAATACTGTGGTTTTTCTCCACGATGGATGGTACATTCAGTGGGGATGTTACGTAGGTTACGGTGATTTCTTCCACCGCTTTTGCCTGGCCGCAGCCTGTAATTGCCAGAGAACAAATCAGGATCAGAGCCAGAATTGCACATGCAAATCTTCTTCTTTTCATTTTTAGTCTCCCTTTCTTTTTGGAAATTTAATTTTGTATAGAATCAAGGATATCCTGCCGCAATGCCTGGCATTCTTCTTCGCTGCCGTTTTTACGCCACGCCTCTGCGATTGGGTATACTTTTTTCACCTTTTTATCTTCCAGTATCACGATGCGGTGCCCAATAGCCAGCGCTTCATCGATACTGTGTGTTACAAACAATACACCGCAGCCGCTGTTTTTATGAATATCCAGAAGCGCCTGCTGCATTTTTTCACGGGTAAAATGGTCCAGTGCGGCAAATGGCTCATCCATCAGAATAAACTTTGGATTTAAGGCCAATGCACGCGCCAGCGCTGTACGCTGACTCATACCGCCGGATAACTGCTGCGGATAAGCATCAGCAAAGCCATCCAGCCCGGTCAGCGAAATCAGACGATTGATCTCATTGAAATTTATATCTTTTTTGTGCAGCCCAAATGCGATATTCTGTGATACTGTCAGCCATGGCATCAGCCGCGCTTCCTGAAATACGAAAGCTGTTTTGGCATCCTGCGGCTTGCTGATAGTGCCGGAATATTCGGTATCCAGCCCGCCAATCAGACGAAGCAGTGTCGTTTTGCCGCAGCCGCTGCGGCCTAAAAGCACTGTAATTTTATGAGCAGGAACCGTCAGGTTTAAATCCTGCAATACTGTATGCGCTCTGCCATCCACCATAAAAGTTTTGGTCAGGCCTCGAATATCTATCACATTGCTGCTATTGTTGTTCACACCGTTGTTATCAGTCATTTTTCACGCCCCCTACACACACTTTGCGAATCAATAAGGAGAACAGCATATCACTGATACACCCGATAATACCAATCAGGAAAATACCGATGAGCACTTTGTCGGACCGAGACATCTGCTGCGCATAAACTATCATATACCCAAGACCGCTCGACGCAGCAATCATCTCCGCACCAATCAGCGCACGCCAGCTGTAGCCAAGCCCGGTACGCAGCCCTACCAGAATATCTTCACGAGCATACGGCAGACAGATTTTCCAGAACACTTTCTTTTCACTAAAGCCCATGGAACGCCCTACTTCAATCAGCTTGCGGTCACATTCCAGAAACCCTTTGCTGATATTCATATAAATATGAAAAAACGACGCCAGTACAATAACGATAATCTTTGGGGTTTCGCCAATCCCGAACCACAGAATCAAAAGTGAAATCACTGCCAGCGGAGGTACATTGCGCATAAAGTTGATAATTTGACGCAAATACTCTGCCTGATTTGGCCGGTACGCTGTCAGGAGACTTGCCAAAAACGCCAGTGCAAAAGAGATGCCGAGCCCAATCAGTACACGGCGCAGGCTCACCAGCACAGATGCTGTGATTTCGCCACGCTGCCACATCGTTACAAAAGCATCAGCCACTTTCCACGGCGGCGGCAGCAGATAGGCATTCCAGACTTCCAGTTTAGCTGCCACAAACCACAGCAACAGCAGTACACCAAAAATATAATATGGTTTTAATCGTTTATGAAGATTGCTGCGATTCATACGCTGTCACCTCTCTGCCGTTATCATTTGCAAATTATCTGCATTCATCTTCTTTGAAAATATAATTGGAGTACACTGTTTTGGCTGTAACGCCCTTCAGCCGGCCTAGTTTGCCAGACTGCACAGAAATCACATCCTGCGGCGCATCCACCACAAGGCTGATAATGCTGATGCCTCTCTGGCGATACGGAATCCCCATACGGCCTACAATATAGTCACTGTATTCATGAAGGATTTCATTTACTTTCGGCGTTACTTCCGGATTTTCTACAATAATACTGATTACCGCTACTCTTGTTTCCATAGCATCTGCTCCTTTCTATATTGCAGGCAATAAAAAAGCTGTATCTTTTCCGACAAAAGATACAGCAAATCACACCATAGCCACACAGCTACAGTCATTATCTGATTTATTCCGTATCTTTCATCTCAAAACTCATTTTCGATGTCAGAATCATTTGATTTCAGTATACTCACCAAACAGGCAAAAGTCAATTATACCCACCGGTCAATATTTCTTATATTATATACCCGCTTTTTAACCATTTATTTCACAAAACGATGAAAAAAGTTGCAAAAAGAAAAAAAGACCTAATTGCTTAGGTCTTTGAGAGTGGCGGCACAGGGACTTGAACCCCGGACACTACGGGTATGAACCGTATGCTCTAGCCAGCTGAGCTATGCCGCCAGGTTTATTAATGTTAGAAAAGAGCTTGTAACCAGAATCGAACTGGTGACCTTTACCTTACCAAGGTAACGCTCTACCGACTGAGCTATACAAGCACAATGGTTGCGGGAGAAGGACTCGAACCTCCGGCCTTCGGGTTATGAGCCCGACGAGCTACCAACTGCTCCATCCCGCGACAGTAAAAGTGGAGGGAGAAGGATTCGAACCTTCGAAGGCAGAGCCAACGGATTTACAGTCCGTCCCCTTTGGCCGCTCGGGAACCCCTCCAAACTTGTCACCAACAAAAATTATTATACTCAAACGTCATGCGTTTGTCAACAACTTTTTTTCGATTTTTTTCATCTTTTTTTCATTTTATGATTTCAGCCTGCACCGACATCATCTGGTGTGTATATTGCGGCTTTCCAGATATTGCTCTAGTTTGCGTTTCACACGCTGCAGTGCATTGTCTACTGATTTGACATGGCGACCTAGCTGCTGAGCAATCTCCACATACGACTTGCCCTCCAGATACAAATTCACCACATCCTGCTCCAATGGGCTCAAGATACGCTGCATGGTACTTTCAATATCCAGAAAATCTTCCTGATCGATAAACAGGTCTTCCGGATTGCCTGCTTTGCCTTGTGTAATCACATCAGACAGGGTACGTTCCGACTCTTCTTCATATACAGGCTTGTTCAACGATACATACGAATTCAGCGGCATGTGTTTTTGCCGTGTAGCTGTCTTAATAGCTGTAATAATCTGCCGTGTTACACAAATTTCCGCAAATGAATGAAAGGAGGCCTGTTTATCATACCGATAATCACGAATGGCTTTGTATAGACCAATCATCCCTTCTTGTATGATATCTTCACGGTCGGCTCCAATCAGAAAATACGTCCGGGCTTTTGAACGTACAAAGTTTTTATATTTTCCAATCAGAAACTCTAGTGCTGCTGTGTCGCCATCTTTGGCCAGGGATACAATTTCTTCATCTGTGAGATGTTCCAGATCTGCTGCTTCGATTTTTAGTGCTGTCATTTCCATCTACCTTCCACCTTTCCATTGTTTCCCAATATTATAATATAGCTTGTCCCACAGCGCAATGAACACTAGGGCTTTCGAGAAATCATTTCCAGCTTTCTGCGTACTTCCGGATCAATTCGATCTTCCAAACGGTTGGATACATATACCTTCGGCTCATAATGCGGCTTGTGCTCCTGCGTTGTCATATCAATTTCCCGTTTCAATTCCATTGCTGAAATGCGAAATGCCCCTTTGCCCCAAATGGTTTCCTGCTGCAGCCGGTCTGAAGTGGCCACATATACTTTTTCGTGTTTTGGAATCTGTGCTGTCAATCGCTCAATGGCCATGTCTGCCGTCACATTTTCTTTGGTATAGATTACCTCTATCCCCTGTATAATCTCCTGTGACCCATTGTTCTTTTTTACCTGATAAGCATCAAACACAACGATAACTTTGCGTTTGCTCAAAGCCGCATGCACTGCCAAAATTTCAATCAGCCTTGCTCTGGCATGCTCCAGATTGTTTTCTTTTAATTCCTGCAGTTCCGGCCAGGCACCTATGATATTGTATCCGTCTACAATTAAATATTCTTTCATAATTATTTGCCTGCGTTTCTTTGGCGATATGCCTCATACAGCAGTACCCCGGCTGCCACCGAAGCATTCAGGGAATTGATTTTGCCCTGCATTGGAATCGATACGATATAATCGCAGCTTTCACTTACCAGTTTGCCCAAACCTTTTCCTTCACTGCCGATAACGATAGCTAACGGACCGGTTAAATCCTGCTTGTGCATGTACTGCCCATGCATATGCGCTCCGGCAACCCAGATTCCTTGCTTTTTCAGTTCCTCAATAACCTGTACAATATTGCTGACACGAGCAACCGGCACATGCTCAATAGCCCCGGCAGATGCTTTTGCCACGCCATCTGTCAATGGCACTGCACGGCGCTTCGGAATAATGACACCATGCGCACCTACTGCATCCACGCTGCGCAAAATCGCACCCAGATTGTGCGGGTCTTCCAATTCATCCAGAATCACAATAAATGGATCTTCACCTTTTTTGCGGGCAATATCCACGATCTCCTGCCAATCCACATAATCAGCAGAAGCTACAGATGCAGCCACACCCTGATGATTTTGCTTCGGAAACATGGCATCCAGTTTGCTGCGATCCACTTGCTGCACCATGATGCGCTTTTCCTTTGCAAGCGCCACAATTTCACGGATGGAGCCTTTCTGCTCCCCCTTGACTACCCAGATTTTATTAATGGTGCGATTGGTTTTTAACGCTTCCATAACAGGATTACGTCCAAAAATATCTCCCATAGTATACTTCCTTTCTATACAAAAATCTATATTAAATTCTTTCCAGTATATGATTAATCAAAGAACACTTTTTACAGCTCTACACGATATTTTTCACGCATTTCAGCTGCATGGCCGCAGGTCATTTTTCCTTCTTTACAAGCGCCATACACACAGGATGGCACTGCATTTTTGTAAAGAATATCCGACAATTTGCGCAGCTCTTCCAGCTTGGCTACTGCAATGCGATTAATTTCCCATTGTGCATTGTTGCAAATTCGCTCCGCAAGCATTCCGCAATCCATTCGGGCATTGGTGCTGGTAATAATTTTTACCTGCTGGCAGTTTAGCAGAAAATACCGCCACAAGCCGCCTTTATAATGCCCTGCAATCCGCTGCTGAAACCGCTGCATATCCTGTACCAGACGGCGATATCTGCTCTCGAATCCGCCATCAATGACTGTCTGCGGAATTACCGGTGGACGTTCCGGCTCCAGTAAAATATTCAGCCACGGTTCACGATACGTGTTCGGTAATCTGTGCCGTTCCTGCTGATGATAAGTAACCAGACTAAACATCATGCCAAATGTGGTGCGGCACTGCTCAGCAATACTGGTATGCCCATAACCCATCACACGATTGGCAACACCTTTTGCCTTGCTATCTGCCTCTGCTCCCCATGCTTCCAATACAGCAGACGGTGCCTCAGCCTTGGTGCTGGTAAGCGCACCAAGCCCCGCTTTCAGCTCCGGTTTTTCAAAGGTACGCAAAAGCACTACAGGACGCTCCGGTGTAATGTGCTCTAATTCTTCTCGATAATACTGATTCAGCATTCCGGTATCTTCATAACTGTATACTTGCCCATCCAGCCAGCGGCCTAATGTTTCCGGCAGTTTGGCCAGCAATGCATCGTGAATATCTGCAAACATATCTTTATCCAGCGGACGATTCATCATGCGAAACCAATCCAACAGCTTATCGCCGGTAGCAGCTACCGTAATATTTGTTTTTACCGCCAACGGCAGAATATACCGTGCGTCCTCTACAGGAATCCCGTATAAATAATGCTCCGGTTTTGGACGACCTGCAAAATCACCTTTTAGCTGCGACATTTCCTCATATAACGCAAATGCTTCCGCGATCAGTTCTTCTGCACGAGATTTGTCTTCCTCATTCAGCTGAGAGGGCAAAGTATAGCCATCAGCTGTCAATGTCACATAGCGCTGACTCTGCTGTACATAAGAATCTTTCAGTTCGCAAATCATGGTACTCTGCCAGCGGTTGATTTCCTCCAGCACAAAAGACACATTACAGGTTTTTAACAGCTCTTTTACTGTAGCACTGTCCAGTGTCGGATGCTTCTGCAAAAATGCATCCACCACCAGCAAATCGGCCGCTTCGTAATTGGTAATACGCATATCAATGACCTCCCTGTGACACAATCTCTTCAATCTGCCCCAATACCCAGCGCAGGCGTTCTTCTTCACCATTCAGATATAGATAACCCACCAGTGCTTCCAATGCCGTGCTTTTGCGATATGTCTGCACATCGGCATTCTTTGGCACAATCCCTTTGGCATTGCGTCCTCGCCGTACCACGCTCTGCTCAATCTCAGTCAGCTCCGGCTCAATCTTCATCAAAAGCGAAGCCTGTGTATTGTTGTTGACACGACTTACACCTAAATAGTGTAAATTATGCGCCTTTACACTTTGCGCCAAAATATTCTGGCGTACATACAGCTCGTACACTGCATCCCCTACATACGCCAATGTCAGTGCCGGAAGCTCCGCCGGCCGTCCTTCATATGTAAAATCTAATAACATCACGAATCCCCTCACCCTTCTGCAAAAGGCCATATTGTTATATTATATCACAGGTTGCTGTTGTTGTGGAAACATATTTTTCAGATTGGCATTTTTTAAGAGAAACATGAAACAGGAGCCGCACCAAAGGCGCAAGCTCCTGTTTCTTTATGATATAAAAATTGTGTGGGCTAAATTAGTTGGCAGATTTTTTCGCTTTTTCTTCTTTGAAATAATCTTTTACCAGTTTGGTTACTGTACCGCTCAGCAGTACCAGAGCAATCAAGTTCGGGATTGCCATCAAGCCGTTTAATGTATCGGCAATTGCCCAAATCAGCTGCAGACCACCGATAGAACCGATAAATGCTGCAACGATAAATACTACTTTGTAACCCAGTTTTACATAACCAACCCAAGATTTTGTTTTGAACAGATATTCAATAGCTTTTTCACCATAGTAGGACCAGCCCAATAAGGTGGATAATGCAAACAGTACTGTACCAACAGTAACACCAGCTGCACCAACACCGCCCAGAGAAGCCTGGAATGCTGCGATGGATAATGCTGCACCGTCTAACCCTACGCCAGGCATCCACATACCGCTCATTACTACTACCAGAGAGGTAATGGTACAAATGATAAATGTATCGAAGATAACTTCAAATGCACCCCACATACCCTGTTTTACAGGATTGTCTGTGTTTGCTGCTGCGTGAGCGATAGGTGCACTACCTAAACCGGCTTCATTGGAGAATACGCCGCGGGCAAAACCGAAGCGAATTGCATTCATAATGGTGTAACCTAATACCCCACCCATAGCTGCCTGTGGGTTGAACGCACATTCAAAGATGATTGCGAATGCACCCGGCAGTTTATCAATGTTCATAACAATTGTAACAATACCCAGAATTACATACAGAGCACCCATAGCAGGCACTAATTTTTCAGTAACCTGTGCGATACGTTTGATACCGCCCAAAATAACAATACCAACGATTGCTGCAATCACTACACCAGTAATCCAGGTTGGAATACCTACTGTAGTGTTTAATGCACTTGCGATAGAGTTGGACTGAGTCATGTTCCCAATCCCGAAAGAAGCTAATGTAGCTAATATTGCAAAAATCACGCCTAACCATTTCATATTCAGGCCGTTTTCCATGTAGTACATCGGGCCCCCTACCCATTCACCGCGTTCATTTTTCTGACGATATTTTACTGCCAGAGTAACTTCGGCGAATTTGGTCATGGTGCCGAACAGAGCACTAATCCACATCCAGAATACTGCACCAGGACCCCCTGCAACAATTGCAGTTGCAACCCCGGTGATATTACCGGTACCTACAGTGGAAGCCAGCGCAGTTGCTACTGCCTGATAAGGAGAAATCCCTGCTTCGTCTTTTTTGTGTGCATCAGGACCAAATAATGTCCCGACTGTGTTTTTCATAATTGTTCCAAGTTTCAGAATCTGCGGAAAACCAGCACGGACTGTCAGTAAAATCCCTGTGCCTACCAGCAGAAGCAGCATTACCGGGCCCCACACAAAGCCATTAATAATACCATTTACGCTTTCAATTGTTTGTACCATGTTGTTGTCCCCCTAATCTGTGTCCTTTGTAAAAAGACATCATTCTTTTTCATGTGGACAATGATACTATACTTTTTCTAGAAATGCAAGTCTTTTTTCTGTATTTTGTAATAAGTCAATCTAATTCTATCAATTTGCTTGTATACAAAATCCTTCACAAGCGGATACTTGTCCGTATCAGATAACCATACCGCCGTTTATACCCATAATCTGTCCGGTAATAAATGTCGCCTGTTCGCTGCATAAAAAGTATACCAAATCCGCTACATGCTCTGCTGTGCCTAACATTTCAAGCGGTGTATCCTCACGCAGTGCTTCCAGTGTCTCTGCGTCCAGCAGTTTGTTCATCTCTGTCTGAATCACGCCGGGCGCTACACAGTTTACCCGCACACCCGATGGACCAACTTCTTTGGCCAGTGCTTTTGTCATAGCCTGAATGGCCCCTTTGGCTGCAGAATAATGCACTTCACAGGAGCCTCCCACCTGACCCCACATTGAAGAAATATTCACAATACAGCCCTGTTTTTGACGAATCATCACCGGCAATACTGCTCTAGTACAATAAAATGTGCCATCTACATGTACCGCAAACATGTTGTGCCATTCTTCATCAGTAATGTCAGTGAATAGTTTCTGCTGAGCTATACCGGCATTATTAATTAAAATACCTATATTCCCCAACGCATGTGACACTGTATCCACCATTTGCTGTACCTGTGCGCTGTCCCGCACATCAGCCTGTACGGCCATAGCCGTATATCCGGCCGATGTCAATTTCTGTACAGCCGCTTCTGCTTCCGCTTTACCTGTGTTGTAATGCAATGCCACTGCATAACCTTCCCGGGCAAACCGCTCTGCTACAGCTTTACCGATACCACGAGATGCACCGGTCACCAGCACTACCTTTTTCTGATTTTGAGTCGCTTCACACATACCTCTTCAACCACCTTGTATATTTATTTCAAACGTTATATGCTTCACCCAAAACGTCACTATTTTTTTCAATTTGTAAAACTATAAAAATTATTTTACTCTATTTAAGCAAAAAAATAAACCATGCAAATGCTTTTCCTTTGCATGGTTCGTAAAAATTCTTTACAGCTTCATATGAAATAATCCATCTTTGCTGCAGCAAACATAAAAATCTCCTCTGCGCGGCAGATTCATATGCAGTTCTGCATTCTGCTCCGGATACATGCGTACAAGCATAACACGATCATAGCTGACCCACGCAGCAAAGCAGATATGATGTTCTTTCGTCATATCATGGGTAAAAGTAATAAAAAAATCATCGTCAAGTTCTTCTATATGTATCGTGTGCGCCTCATCCATTATCCGTGCTTTCAATGGCAGCAATTTATGCCCACAGCAGCTAATTGTCGCATTTCCGGTACTAGTTAAGACATTTCCACATAATTCGCACTGATAGAATTTTATTCGCTTCATATTTCCTCCGTTTTGCCTGTCATTCGGCATATTCCCCAGTAATAATTCTTCACTTGTCGTATCTAGTATCTGCGCTAGCTGTGTGATCAATGAGATATCCGGGTATCCTGCCGCTGTTTCCCATTTAGAAATCGTCTTTGCACTGACATTCAGCTGCTCCGCCAACTGCTGCTGAGTATATCCTTTTTCCATACGCAATACACGAATCAGCGCACCCGTTTTTTGATTATCCATGCCATCGCCCCCTCACATAAAAGCATAACGTATTGCAGCAAGAAAAGCAATCCACGCTGCGTGGAGTACTTACCGTACAATGCAAAAAACAGTCAGCCACAACGCTGTGACTGACTGCATAAGTTCTTTGCGACACAATATATATTTTATAGAATAATCCCCAGATAGCTCAAACCATCTTCCATGAACTGCGCAAGAGGTTTTTTGCCGGTCAGGTAATATACAGCTGCCTGCTGGTCCGGATGATGGTGATAACGTTTTTCTTTCAGATTCAAATAGTTCTGTTCCGGAGACACACCTTCCGCGCGATATTCGTCGTCACGGCCAATAAGCATCAGTGCTTCTAATGTTTCCACTACATCGCGTTCTAATGTCATCAGATAATCATTCAACGCTTTTTCTTCCGGCAAATATACGCCCCATTTTTTTGCACCGTTAACCGCTTCATAGTCGGCTCTTGCCTGTTCACGTTCACTAGCTAAGCGAATAGTTTCTAAAATTACATCTTTTTCATTGGTAAACATAATCTATTCCTCCTCAGGAAATTATTCTACATCCGATTTCAGTACTTCACCCGGAATACCGCCCGATTGTACAGGTTCTTCTGTTTCAGGCAGTTGTTCAGCAGAGCCTTCCGGTGTTTCCGGTAATTGTGCTCCGGCATCCGTTATATCTTCAAGCTCTTCAACAGGATTAAATTCCTGCTCTGCCTCACTTTTCAGCACTTCATCAGGTGCCTGTGTATTTGGATTGGTCGGTTCTGTAGTGTTGTCAGGATTTTGCTCTGGTTCTATCGCAGATGTATCTCCATTATTTTCATCGATACTAATATCTGTCGAATCTTCTTCACGGTTGCTGGTATCATTGCCAGCATGATTTTCTTCATTTACAGATGTATTGTCATTCTTTTCAATTGGATTTCCGTTTTCATCTAACGCACCGGCATTGCTCTCGTCTTCTACACCTTCTGCATTTTCAGTTTCTTCTTTTTGCTGTTCCCGTTCTGCACGCTGTTTTCCCGCCTGCGCTAATAGCGCTTCGGTATCTACCACATTCAAATCAACTAAATCCTTGGAATATGGATTAAAATATGCATTCACGATTTCCAGAATTTCGTCTTCATACGGTAGATAGTACGACAACGCTTGATAAGACCCATTTGGCTTCACAGTCTCTGCAATACCCGGTAAAGTGAACATATGCAAATTGGTAGACATATCTACACTAACTGCTTCTTTTACAAACCACACCAGTTCACCATAAGTCAAGTCAGTACGCATATTGTCCAAAACGATATCTGTCAGCTGTGGCAGTTTTGTTACCGTGGCCGGTGTTGCTACCTGTTTGGCTAATGCTTCAATAAACATCTGCTGCGCTTTTACACGGCCAAGGTCACCTTCAGCATAATCACTGCGAAATCTTACAAAACCAATGGCATCTTTCCCATTTAGCGTCTGTAATCCCTTATCTATATGGATATGCAAATCCTGATATGGATCATCATAATGCATATTGCGTGGTACATCAATGGTGACACCGCCCAATGCATCAATTAGCTCTTCAAAAGCTGTCAAGTCAATTACTACATAATTGTCTACCGGAAAGCCAACCAAATAGGATATTTCTTTCTTCAGGTTATCAATATTCCCAACCCCGTCTTTCGCTCCGGCAGCATATGCAGCATTGATTTTTTTCACATTGCGTGTCACATTAGACATCGTATCACGTGGAATACTCATGACACTGGCTGTGTTATGCTTACTATCCAGAGATGCTACCAGAATCGTATCCGTATTCAGTCCTGCATCGTCAGTGCCCACCACAAGCACACTATATCGTCCATCTGTACGTTCTTCTACTTGGGTAGTTTTATCCGAATTTGTATTTTTTCCAGAAACATCCGGCGGGCGAATAGTTAGAAAGCCAATCGTAAGGGCTACAGTAACCGCAAACAAAAGAACAAATCCAATAATCATTAAGATAATTCGACCAAGACTTTTTTTCTTTTTTTGTTTTTCTTTTTTATTTTCTGTTTCAGTATCCACAATAAACGCTCCTTCTTCCAACACTGCTATATACTTTGTACATTTTTCAGTAAACGCTTATTATTTAGACGTTTATTGCACCAAAAAAGTTTGCAGTTCTGTAAGATAAATTGATTCATTTAATGTCAGACGTTCTAACAACAACAGATTCACATCTGCCGCAATTTCTTTTAGGATTCCAATTACGCCACTGGCTTTTAAAGTGATGTAGTCTTGTCCATTCAGTTCATCTGCAAAACGATTTACCATATCGCCTAGCTGTTCCAAAGTAACCGGCAAATCCACACAAAGCAGTGTCAGCCATTCGGCAACTTTTACCTGCAGCTCGTTGTGAACATACAATGCATAATATTTCCCGTCATCTTCACGCAACAACACCGCACGTAAAATCTGCTGTACATCTGCAGGGCGCAATGGTTTTCCGCTGTAATGCTCAATGATATACTGCATCGTGACAGACATCAGTGTCTGCGCCTTTAGCACATCTTCCTCCTCAATTACTTTATACATCCGATAAATCGGTTCCATAATTTTGGCTTCCCGATATTTCACTACCTGTTCATCCATTATTATTAAGCTCCTTCATAACCTCTATTTCGCGGATAAAGGTCTGTACATCATCAAATTCTTTATACACAGAAG
>JAGARS010000131.1 GCA_017622155.1 Peptococcaceae bacterium | reverse complement strand
GCATTTGAAATCAGCAGCAGCATTACAATGAAGCATATTGGTGTCATTGCAGGTTTGGCAGCTTTACCTACAGCTGTCATACAGCTGTGTCGTATTGTGAAAGAAACTACGAAAAAACATCCGGTATCGATTTGATACCGGATGTTTTGATAGTGAAAAGATAATTATTTTTTGAATGGCCAGAACTGGATACCGCCCTGTACGAATTTAACATCGTCATAGCCGGCCTGATTCAGAATCAGCTGACCTTCGAAGCCGCGTGTGCTCAGAATGCAGAATACGATAACTTCTTTATCTTTTGGCACTTCGTTTGCACGTGCACGTAATTCTTCAATTGGAATATGCAGCTGGTTTTTCGCTGGAATCATTTTCTGAGAACGTTCATGTTCGGTACGCAGGTCAACGAATACTACATCATCGCTGTCCAGTTTAGATTCGAATTCTTCGAAACGCATGCTCTTAGCTTTGCCATCGATGGTATTCTGCAGAACGTTAGCTGCATTTGTCAGGTTTTCCATAGCGGAAGACAGTGGAGGAGCATAGCTCAGGTCGATATTTGCCAGCTGTTTAGCAGTTACGCCAAATGTCATAGCAGCTGCCATAGTATCGATACGTTTGTCTACTTTACCAGGCCCTACAATCTGTACACCCAGGATTCTGCCGGTAGCACGGTCAGCTACTAAACGTGTCATGATCAGTTTTTTACCAGGCATAAAGTGTGTGATGTCCGGACCAGGAACGATAGCAGTTACGGTGTCGTAACCCAGCTGTTTTGCAACGCGTTCGGATAAACCGCAAGCCCCTAAAGACCAGTCGAACATTTTGCATACTGCTGTCTGCAGTACACCTTCGTGAGTAGCGTCACCACCGGTGATATTGATACCGATTACGCGACCCTGACGGTTTGCTGTGGAACCCATTGGAGAGTATACTCTCTGACCGGATACTAAGTTAGTAGTTACTACACAGTCACCGCCTGCATAGATATCTGGGTCACTTGTCTGGCAGTGGTCGTTGATTACAATACCTCTGTCAACTTCAAGCCCTGCATCTACAGCCAGCTGTACGCATGGACGAACACCTACAGCTACCAGTACCATCTGTGCGTCAACAACGCCTTTGTTGGTCTGTACGCCTACTACTTTATCGTTTTCGTCAACCAGGATTTTTTCTACTGCTGTGTTCAGCATGAAATTCAGGTCTTCGCCTTCCAGATAGTTCTGGAATACAGCACCCATTTCAGCATCTAATACCTGAGGGAAAATGGAACCCTGCATTTCGATAACAGTGGTGTTTAAGCCCCAGTTGATGAATGCCTCAGCACATTCCATACCGATTAAGCCGGCACCGATAACAACAACGTCGGAAACGCCTTCTGTTTTGATGTAGTTCTGCATATCAACAGCATCTTTTGGTGTTTTCATACCGAATACACCTGTAGCGTTAATGCCTTCCATTGGCGGTTTGAAGTTGTCTGCACCGGTAGCAATAACCAGTTTGTCGTATGGCAGTACTTTCATTTCGCCTGTTTTTACTTCTTTTACTTCAACAGTTTTTTCTGCACGGTTGATTTTGGTAGCTTCCCAACCCAGCAGAGTATCGATGTCTTTTGTAGCTTTCATGAATTCAGGTGTACGAACAGCTTCCCAAGAAGTAGTCATCAGGTCATTCAGGTCTTTTACAGTAGCGCCTAAATAGTAAGGCAGACCGCAGCCACCGTAGGAAATCCATTCACCTTTTTCGATTAAGGTCACCTGTGCATCCGGATTGCATCTTTTTGCTTTTGCAGCAGCTTTAGGACCGCACGCAACCCCACCGATTACAACGATTTTTAATTCTGACATGAAAAAATCATCTCCTTATAAAATTAAAATACCTGATAGGTAAATTACAGATTAGTCTATCACAGTTTGATTATACAACGATATCGGCAAGAAAACAATAACAATTCCCTATAAGATGTAATGAATTTATTTAATTATAAGGACTTGTGGATTTAATAAGAATTTCACAAATTTTAAATAAAAAATGCTTCGCTGGTGTAATCGGATTATATAGGCAGATTATTTGCCTGAAAAGGGTAGAAATATACGCGGAAAATAGAAAAAAAGCAGGAAAAAACACTAGATATATCGAATAAAAACGATTATATAGCCTCAAAAGATAACATGGTTCGTTATGAATGGACAGGCGAAAACAAACTGTAGAAAAGAGAGGGGATTGACATGCAGTATCAAAACAAGGGTTTATCGAATGATAAATCAAAAAGAAAATTAAAGGTAATCGCAACTGCGCTGATGCTGGCATTTCTGTTTACCATGGTAATGCCGATGAGTGCGTTTGCGGCATTTCCGGATGTGCCAAGCAATCATTGGGCCGTACAGTATATAGACCGTGTGGCAGCAAGAGAAATTATGGGCGGATATGAGGATGGCACAGCACGTCCGGATAATCCTGTAACCCAATTTGAAGCCATTGTTATGGCAAGCAAAATGATGGGTCTGACTTATGACGAAAAAACGCAAAAAGGCACCTATTTACCGTTTAAATATCCGGATTGGCCTGGTGCCTATGATATATCGGTAGCTGCTTATACTGCGGGCTTGGTTGACCCAAGCGATTTTACGCATAATGGTGCAGCGAGTCGTGAATGGATTGCAAAACTGTTAATTCAGGCATTAGAGGCAGAAGCGGAATTAAGCACTGTGGCAAATGATGCATGGTATTTTGTCGATAGCAAAGATATTGGGAGCAAATATGCCAACTATGTAAAACTGGCATACGACAAAGAACTTCTTGGCGGCTATCCTGATAAAACATTTAGACCAAAAAATACTGTAACGCGTGCAGAGCTGGCAGTTATGTTGAGCCG
>JAGARS010000013.1 GCA_017622155.1 Peptococcaceae bacterium | reverse complement strand
CATGTAGCGTATATGTATAACCAAACAATAACCAATGATTAACCAAATGATAACCATCGGTTAACCAAACTAAAACCACCACAGAACCTAATGTAAATGTTAATGTTAATGTTAATGTAAATGCTAATGTAAATGAAAATGTTAATAAGAATGTTAATGTGTATGAGCAATGATTTTGGTTGCACCATTTTGGTGCAATTGTTATAATGAATGCATTGAGTATCATCTGTATGGAGGTGGATACATGAAAATAGAACATTTGCGTTATTTCCAATGCTTTGCCAATGCGAAGTCGATTAACCAGGCGGCGAAAGAGCTGTATATTTCACAACAGCATTTGAATCGTATTCTGACCTCTCTGGAAAATGAGCTGCATGTAACATTGTTTGAACGGAGCAAACGGGGTATGACGCTGACAGAGGACGGCAGGAAATTTGCGAAATACGCCAGCAAAATATTGACAGAGTATTCTGCTATGCAAAACTATTTTTTTATGCGGCGCACGGAAGATAAGGCGCTTGCACAGCAGTCTGTCAGCGGGCGCTGTGTATTGTTTGTCCCGCCGTTTATTTCAGTACACTTGAGTGATTTGATTAATAAGTTTAAAGAAGTGGCACCGGATATCAATCTAACCTGTATTGAAGACAGCCACCCGATTACGGAACACAGCATTACCAGCAATCATTTGCATTTTTTGGGCTACTATATTGATGATGCTACATTGGAGAAGCTGAAAGGCAAGATTAACATCATTCCGATTATTCAGTCGCGTACGTATTTATGTATCAACAAAAATTCTCCGGTAGCTGAGTATAAAGAAATCAGCGGTGATGAGGGGATGTCGATGGTGAATACGGTTTCACCGATTTCGCCGTTAGATACATTTCAATCGAATAAGCTGATTTTCACGTCTTCTAATGTGTATCAGCATTTGGATTCGGTAGTGCAAAACGGAACGGTGTGCACAATGCCAGACATTCTGCTGCCAAAGTTAAAGCCAATGTATCCGGATGTGGCGATGATTCCGTTTTCTGACACGCCGGGTTCTCCGTGCAGTATTGTATATCCATCTACGTATGTATTGTCGGAAGCAGATGAGGTATTGATATCGTTTTTGAAAGCATATTTTCAGAATTTGCAGCTGATTGCGCAGCAGATTGTATAATCATTTGCGGCAATTTGTGTATTTTTCTTGTTTTTTTATGAAATGCAGTTGACCGAAATTGCTGGAAAATCTATAATAATAAAGATATAGTGCAGGTGAGAAATCTGCAATGCGATAAATCGCAGGAAGGAGCAATAAACATGCTAACAGGGAAAGAAATCAGACAGATGTTTATCAAATATTTTGAATCCAAAGGGCATACACATGTTGCCAGTTCTTCTCTGGTGCCTTACAACGATCCAACGCTGCTGTTCACCAACGCAGGGATGAATCAGTTTAAGGATGTTTTTCTGGGTCTGGAAAAACGCGATTATACCAGAGCGACCACTTCTCAGAAATGTGTACGTGCCGGCGGTAAACATAACGATTTAGATACAGTAGGGCGTACAGCACGTCACCATACCTTTTTTGAAATGCTGGGCAACTTCTCTTTTGGGGACTATTTCAAACGAGATGCTATTATCAATGCGTGGGGTTTTTTGACAGAAGAATTAAAGCTGCCGATTGACAAATTATATATCACTATCTACAAAGATGACGATGAAGCTTATGAACTGTGGCGTGAGCTGACTCCGGTACCGGAAGAACGTATCATTCGTTTAGGCGAAAAGGACAACTTCTGGCAGATGGGGGAAACCGGCCCATGTGGTCCTTGCAGTGAAATTCATATTGACCGCGGCGAAGAACACGCTTGCAATCATCCGGATGGCTGTGCACTGGGCGTATGTGACTGTGACCGCTGGCTGGAAATCTGGAATCTGGTATTTATGCAGTATGACCGTGACGAAAACGGTGTACTGACTCCGCTGCCTCGTCCAAGTATCGATACCGGTATGGGGCTGGAACGTATCACATCCGTTATCCAGAATGTAGAAAGCAACTACGATACCGACCTGATTCGTCCACTGATTGCAAAAGTAGAAGAAATCAGCGGAAAAGAATATCATAAAGACATGAGCGGCTTCCCGTTCCGCGTAATTGCCGACCATGCCCGTTCCTGCACCTTCCTGATTTGCGATGGCGTACTGCCAAGCAACGAAGGCCGCGGCTATGTACTGCGCCGTATTCTGCGCCGTGCTGTGCGTTTCGGGAAAACACTGGGCATTGAGGGGCCATTCCTATATAAATTCAGCTCCAAGGTTGTAGAAATCATGGGTGAAGATTATCCGGAACTGGCAGAAAAACTGTCCTTCATCGAAAAAGTAATCAAAACAGAAGAAGAACGTTTCCAGATGACTCTGAGCGATGGTATTCGTATTGTAAATGACAATATTGCGCGTTTGAAAGCAGAAGGCAAAACTGTAATTGACGGTGCTACTGCATTTACATTCTACGATACTTACGGTTTCCCGATTGACCTGACACAGGACATGGCGGAAGAAGCCGGTATGACCGTAGATGAAAAAGGGTTCGAAGAAGCAATGCAGGCTCAGCGTGCGCTGTCTAAAAAATCTAAAAAAGACGTTACCGCATGGGACTTGGCATTTACCGTGAAAGAACAGCTGGGCGATTTAGGCGCTACAGAATTTGTAGGCTACACACAGCTTGGCGTAGAGACCACACTGGCCGGCATGATTGTAGACGGTCAGAAAGTGACACAGGCCGAAGAAGGCCAGGAAGTATATGTAGTACTGCCGGTTACTCCGTTCTATGCTATGAGCGGCGGTCAGGCAGGGGATCATGGTGTGATTAGCGGCGCTACCGGCAAAATCATGGTAGACCATACAGAAAAACTGCCGGACGGCAAATATGTGCATCACGGTGTAGTAAGCGGTACTGTGGATGCCGGGGAAGCAGTGACCGCACAGGTAGACTGCGCAGTACGTATGGCGACAGCGCGCAATCATACAGCTACCCATCTGCTGCACAAAGCACTGCGTGAAGTGCTGGGCGACCATGTACATCAGTCCGGTTCTGCAGTAGATGCACAGCGTCTGCGCTTTGACTTTTCACATATGAGTGCAGTGACAGCAGAGGAGCTGGCACTGGTAGAACAGAAAGTAAATGAAGTGATTTTACAGGCAATTCCTGTTACAATTTTCGAAACCGGTATCGACGAAGCGAAAGCACTGGGCTTTACCGCGCTGTTCGGTGAAAAATACGGTGATGTGGTACGTTGCGTACAGGTAGGCGACTACAGTATGGAACTGTGTGGCGGTACTCATCTGGAAAATATCAGCCAGATTGGCCTGTTCAAAATTGTAAGCGAAGGTGCAGTAGCTGCCGGGGTACGCCGTATTGAGGCTGTTACCGGTATGGCTGCTTACCAGTATGCATTACAGAAGGAACAGCTGGTGGCAGAACTGGGCAAAGCATTGAAAGCAAATGAAAAAGATAT
>JAGARS010000130.1 GCA_017622155.1 Peptococcaceae bacterium | reverse complement strand
TATTATGCAACCGGCTATCTGTTTCCATATAATATATGCGGAACGCCTGTATACGGTTACATCGCTTCTACTCCATCCATATATGCCAGTGTACACATCTGCGGCTGCGGCAATGCACTATCCATGAGCTTTACCAGTTCCAGCGCACTGCGGAATGAGGTTTCCATGCCTTCTTCTACCCATTCCACTTTTCCCTGCCAGCTAGCCCCCTGCCTGAACAGCACCTTTACTTTGAATGTAGCCAAGGCCTCCTGCGCAGATTGTGACATCCGATGCGGTATACTGCCGCGTTCAGATGGCTTTGCCTCTCTGCTGAATCGTTTGCTTTTTATCGATGCCTGCGGACAGTCCATTTCGTCCATTAAGTCTTCCATCAATAATAAAAGTCTTGTGAGATTTTCAAACGGCACTTCTGCGCCGTAATATAAATTATAGAATGTACCTTCGAGATTTTTATTGTCGTAACGCTCCACACGAATGATACAGGAACGCATATCTTCTGAAACCATTTTGTTGATACCGGCTGTCATGGCAGTCACCACCTTTTCAAAAAATTCGCCTCTTTTCTTTTGAATCCATATAATTTATCTTGGGATTAGTATAACATTCGCAGGTTACAACATGGTTACATAGAAAGGTTTCCCATTATATTTCGTATAAAACTGTAACAAAAACAAAAATCGCCACTGAAACTGATATATTTTCAGCTTCAATGACGATATTTTTTAAATGTTTCACGTGAAACATTTTTGGATTCGCGCCACATATTCTATCTGCCATGGATTGCCGGATAACTGTTCAACATAAAGAGGTATTATGGAAGCTTTGAAAACAGCCTGTTCTTTTTCAGTCAGCACTTCATAGCGCATTCCTTTTGCCTGCTGAATCCGTTCTATATATATCGGTTCTTGCTCTGCAAGTGCTTTATACAATGTTTCCTTTGCATAAAGCTCCGCCTCAAGAATGGCATTTTGTACGTCTGAAGATAAACTTTCATACCATTGATGATTCGCCAATACCGTATATATCTCTACACCGTGATATGCCTGTACAATATTGTGCTGCACTTCATATAAATAATCGCTTGCTATCTGTGAGGCAGTCGCTTCGCTGCCATCCGCCATTTGCTGCGCCAATATACTGTAATATGCAATGGTATCGGCAGCGACCGGCACAGCACCCCAGCGTGTATATTGTGCTTTCAGCAATGCGTTGTCAGGTATCGAAATATGAAGTCCTTGAAAATCTGCCGGGCTTTGAATGTGTTTATGGTCGTCTCCGTGGAAAGTAAACAGCTTGTATCCGCCAAACCACAGCCCCAAACCTTCGAATGTCTGTTCATGCGGTTCCATCCCTATGTGTTCCAGCGCTTCCTGCCCAAGCGGTCCATCCAGTACCGCTATCACTTCATCTGCATTAGCAGAAAATAAATATGGCAGTAAAAATACGTTTAGATCCTCTTCAAACGCAGACACTGCCGATACAGGCTGTATAGTGATATGAATGCGGTCTAACTGCAGTGCTTCCAGCTGTTCCCGCGCACTGCCAAGCTGATAGTCAGCATAGAGGATTACCTTTGCCTGTTCACCTAATAATTCCTGCAATCTTTTCTGCATGGCACGGGCAGCTAAGTCTTCCGGGGTGTTCAGATTTTGACTGTGGCTGATTATAATTTCTGCTGGCTTTCCTTCCGTGTTTTGCTCACCACCTGTTATACGCTGTACAGTAGGCATATCTTTGTCACAAGCCGGGCATAACAACATTGCCATCATTGCAGCCAAAAAGAAAACATATATTTTACGCGTTCGAATCAATGCTTGTCACTTCCTATATCAGATTGCTGTTTATATTGTTTTCCTATTTTTTTTTCTTATTCCTGAAAAATTATACTGCTTTTCTTTTCGGGATATATTATAATGGACTTATGTATTTCAAATATAGACAAAGAAAGGTGATTTGCTATGACATTTGTAAAACAGAAAGTTGTTGATCTGCCACCATCCGGAATTCGTAAATTCTTCGATCTGGCAGCATCCATGGAAGGCTGCATTTCCTTGAGTATCGGGGAACCGGACTTCGTAACACCAAAACTGATGATGGACGCAGCAATTGACTCTCTGAACCAGGGTAAAACTGCTTACACATCCAACGCCGGTCTGATGGAACTGCGTGAAGAAATCTGCAACTACCTGAAAAAATATGATTTAAGCTATGAAGCAGCTACCGAAGTACTGGTAACTGTTGGTGCTTCCGAAGCCATTGACCTAGCTTTCCGTGCACTGGTTGGCGAAGGCGACGAAGTACTGATTCCGGATCCATCCTTCGTATGCTATGGCCCTCTGGCTACCATGGCAGGTGCTACTCCTGTATATCTGAATACTTATGAAAAAGATGATTTCCGCCTGACAGCTGAAGAACTGGAAGCAAAAATCACTCCAAACTCCAAAGTGCTGCTGCTGCCTTATCCAAACAACCCAACCGGCGGTATCATGAGCAAAGAAGACTACGAACCAATCGCAGAAGTTGTGAAAAAACACAATCTGTTTGTAATCTGCGATGAAATCTATAGCGAACTGGTATATGGCGGCGAAAAACATTTCTCCTTCGCAGCTCTGCCAGGCATGAAAGAACGCTCCATCGTGCTGAACGGCTTCTCCAAAGCATTTGCTATGACCGGCTGGCGTGTAGGCTATGCTTGCGGTCCTGCTGATGTAATTGCTGCAATCACCAAAATCCACCAGTACGGCATCATGAGTGCTCCTACTATGGGTCAGTACGGTGCATTGGAAGGCTTACGCAACGGTGATGAAGAAGTGGCAAAAATGGTAGCTTCTTATGATGAAAGAAGAAAAGTAATCGTACAGGGCTTCCGTGATATGGGCTTAAGCTGCTTCGAACCAAAAGGCGCATTCTACTGCTTCCCATGCATCAAGAGCACCGGTATGAGCAGTGAAGAATTCGTTGAACAGCTGCTGATGGAAGAAAAAGTTGCTGTTGTACCTGGTAACGCATTCGGTGCAAGCGGTGAAGGCTTCATCCGCTGCAGCTATGCTTCTTCTATGGAAAATATCAAAGAAGCGCTGAAACGCATTGAAGCATTTATCAACAGACACAAAAAATAATCGTGCAAATTAATTTTTTTCGGCGCGGAATTCCGCGCCGATTTTTCTGTGTAAATATGATTAACATTACGGCAATGTATTTCTGCGTCCCTCGTTCCCTGGACAGCTTCTTGCTTGTACAGCTTTGTTGCACTTTGTGCACCACGCTTTGTACAATCTGCGAATCAGTCCATGTCAATCTCGACATGCAGAAATCATTGCCTAATAAAATAAAAACTAAAAATTTCTTAAAAAATTCAAAAATAATTGTTGACATTTTGCTTTTCATGCTGTAATATATACAACTGTGGCTGACATGATGCAGCACACAAATTAAGCCATGCGCTATTAGCTCAGTCGGCAGAGCACCTGACTTTTAATCAGGGTGTCCCGCGTTCGAGTCGCGGATAGCGCATTTATTTTTTGGCATGTTGGAGAAGCGGCTTAACTCACCAGCCTTTCACGCTGGCATTCACGGGTTCGAATCCCGTACATGTCATTCATATGGCGCAGTAGTT
>JAGARS010000129.1 GCA_017622155.1 Peptococcaceae bacterium | reverse complement strand
TGCTCTTCCATCAATTCCTCCATCAACCGCTTAAAATAAATAATATGGTTGCGTGAAAGATTAAGACCCATACCATCTGCATAAACCGGATCATAGCCTCCGTATTTATATAATTTAAGCCAACGTGCATGTGCCAATGTTAATTCGTTTTCGAGATCCTTCATCGTATACCTCATAATATAAAACCCCCTCAGGCAGTTCCTATTATTTCTGAAATACCTGAAAGAGGAAGAAAAAAACAAAATATTTTAACAGCGTATGGTTTACTGCCAATTTGCTGCGATAGGAGCTTTAGAAAACCTATAATAAATTATTACGGTCTATATACGATATCAATTTAAAATCTCTTTTTGGACAAATGATTGAAAAAATTTCAGAAAATAATATAGAAATTTAGCATCTAACGGCTGTTTTTTAGTATATTCTCTAAAGTAAAATAAATCCATTCTACTCTGATAGAATATTCTCTTGACAAAACTGTTCTATCGGAGTAGAATACAAAATGTAAGATTCTATTGCAATAGAACAAGTTAAGGAGCGCTCTTTATGAAACAACCATTAGAACCAAAACCTGAGTTAAAAACAGAGTTGAAACTGTATGACAGTGAACTGAAAATTATGGAGTATTTGTGGCAGTGCGAATCCGCATCGCAGCAGGTTTCCGCCAAGGATATTGCTGCTGAAATGGCACGTACGGTAGGGTGGAGCAAAACCACCACTTACACAGTGCTGAAAAAATGTGTGGAAAAAGGTGCAGTGGCACGACAGGAGCCGGGGTTTGTGTGTACGTCGCTGGTTAGTATGGAGCAGGTACAGGAGTATGAGACTAGAGAGCTCATCAACAAAATGTATCATGGCTCAGCCGATTTGCTGGTGGCGTCTCTCATTGGGCAGCAGAAACTTTCTGATGATGAAATTGCCCGCCTGAAAGCACTGGTAAACCGGGTAGAGGGTTAACGATTGTGAGGGATACGATATGACCTTATTACAGATGAGTGCCATGGGGTCGGTGCTGATTGTGCTGACAATACTGCTGCGCAAGCTGCTCGGCGACAGGCTTTCACCCGGCTGCTTTCTGGCATTTTGGGCATTGGCAGGGCTTCGATTGCTGCTGCCGGTATCCATTGCGTCGCCCTTTAGTGTGTATCAGGTGCTGCCGATTGCCCATAGCAGCGGGCCAATGGTGCAAGCGGCCATACTGCCATCGGTGCTGCATGAAGCACAGACAGTGCCGCAGCCTGAGCTCACAGCGTCGGCATTTTCCAATTATGCTGTAATGCTGTGGCTTTGCGGCGCAGTGGTATGCTTTGCTGTAATCGCAGTGACACACTGGCGCAGCCGCACAATATACAATACTTCTCTGCCTGTGGAAACTGCCTTTGTGCGCAACTGGATGCAAAACCATAAGCTTTGCCGCAAATATCAGATTCGTGCTTGTCAGCAAGTTGCGACACCCCTTACCTATGGTGTTATTTGCCCTGTAATTTTGCTGCCGGCCAATCAGGATATGAGCGATGAAGAATTGCATATGGTGCTTTTGCATGAATGGAACCACATTCGACACTTCGATACATTTTGGCAATGGGTGCTGGTGGCAATTTGCAGCATACATTGGTTTAATCCGCTGGTATGGATGATGTTTGTGCTGTGCCGTCAGGACATGGAGCTGTTTTGTGATCAGGCTGCAGTGCGTACAATGTCGCCGGCGCAATGCCGTGCCTATGCGTATTTGCTGCTGCAGCAGGCTGCCCATGGCCGGAATACACCTCTTTTCAGTCAATTCAGTTTTACCGGGTATCAGCGAATGGAGGAGAGGGTGAAACGAATTATGAAACACAAGCCATTTAGCAAAAAAGCTTTGCTTGCCACAGTGGGGATGCTGTGTGTAGGTGTTTTGTGCTTTACCACTACAGCTATGGGTGAGGTAAACAATACAATGACAATCCAGGCGGAAGATATACAGCTGGTGTGGCCGGTAGTATCTGACGATGCGGTGATTACGCTGCAAAGTGGCGAACAGGTACATCCAATCACAGGAGAAACCATGATGATTGACCATATTTGTATTGGCGGTGCAGAAAAAGGCACCGATATTATTGCATCTGCTTCCGGCGTGGTAAAAGAAGCAGGATATGATGCCCGTAACGGCTATTATCTGATTCTGCAATGCGCAGACGATATGGAGCTGCATTATCGGCATTGTGAAACCCTGCTGGTAACAGAAGGTACACAGGTGCAAGTGTATGACAAGATTGCTACACTTGGGCAGACCGGTGATGTGACAGGCCCGTGCCTGAGCTTTGCTGTGTATCAGAACGGCGAGCCGCTGTATTTGTACAGCGCACCGGCATACGAAGCTAAATAAACTAGAGCAGACATATGAGGAGCTTTGCATTGTGCAAGGCTCTTTTTTTATGCTGCATTAATCATAAATACAGTGTTAAGATTTTTTATTCATGCAAATTTGGTAAAACTACAGCAAGTTTGACAGCCAAATATGATGCTTTTTACCTGAGCTGCTGTATAGAAAATAATGTGCAGGCTCCGGTATCTGTTGCGGAACAGCAGATTCCCCAAACTGCCAAATCCGACAAAACACTGCATGGTCTGGGTTTGCAAAATGTAAAACGCCTGGCAGAACAGCACGATGGCTATCTTATGCTGGAATGCAGTGAAACAGTATTTACTACGCGTTTTACAGTGAAATATAGATAAAAAACAGCAAAATGATTATCAATGTAAAAATAACAAGAATCCTTTTAAATTTGCAATGTAAAAATACGAGGTGAATTTGTTATACTATTAGCATGAAATAGCAAATTAAATGTGAAAGTTGGTGCTCTTATGGAGGGGTACAATTCATTCTACTTAACTTTGAATAATTTAAGTGATATCTATTTATATGATTCACCATATAATATTGTAGTATTGACAGGGTGTGTAAAATTATATGAGTTTTGCTTTGAACAATCATGGAAAGCGATGAAAGAACTTTTGGAATCTCATGGTGTTGCAGAAAGTGCAACAG
>JAGARS010000128.1 GCA_017622155.1 Peptococcaceae bacterium | reverse complement strand
CGATTCCTCTCTTGTATGAAAAATGGGAAGAACTGCAAATGCTGTTGGAATAGAATTTGATATAGATAGAGGAGTTGTTTCTATCATGACATTCAATCAATACGAAGGTAAAAAGAAAATAGAACTTTTAGCACCGGCCGGCAGCCTTGCTGCATTAAAAGCGGCGGTGGAAAACGGTGTCGATGCGGTATATATTGGCGGGCCAATGTTTAGTGCGCGTCAGAAAGCAGAAAACTTTACGCGGGAACAAATGCTTGCCGGGGTGCAGTATGCCCATGAGCGCGGCTGTAAAATACATGTGGCATTGAATACCCTTGTCAGCAATGAAGAAATTGGTCAGGTGATAGAATATGCGTATCAGCTGGCAGAAGCAAAAGTGGATGCTGTCATTGTACAGGATTTGGGTGTGGCTCATTTATTGCGCGAAACTCTGCCGCAACTGCCTCTTCATGCCAGCACGCAGATGGCAGTACACAATACGCCGGGTGTACAGTTTTTGGAAGAACAGGGTTTTGAACGTGTAGTACTGGCTCGCGAAACATCTTTAGAAGCGATTCGTCAAATCAAAGCAGAAACCGATGTGGAACTGGAAGTGTTTGTGCATGGGGCACTGTGCGTGGCCTATTCCGGCCAGTGTTTATTGAGCAGCATGATTGGCGGACGCAGCGGGAATCGAGGTTTGTGTGCACAGCCTTGCCGTATGCAGTATCAATTGGTGGATGAAGCAGGCAGAGAGTATCAGAATAAAACCGGTCAGTACTTGCTGAGCACCAGAGATTTAAATATGATTCACCATTTGCTGGATTTAATTCGTGCAGGGGTAACATCGCTCAAAATTGAAGGTCGTATGAAACGTCCTGAATATGTGGCAACGGTTGTACGCCAGTATCGTCAGGCAATAGATGCGTATTACGCAGGTACACAGTTTGATAAAAAAACGGCTGACAAAAACTTATTACAGATTTTTAACCGTGATTTTACAACAGGATATTTCTATGGCAATCAGGGTGCAGATTTGATGAGCCATGTGCGTCCGGATAATCGCGGTGTATTAATTGCCGATGTGATGAAAACAGAAAATAAAAAAGTATGGGTACAGTTACACGATACATTATCTGTTGGTGACGGATATTTGCTCTACAACCAGCGTGGTGAGGAAATTGCCGGCAAAGTGCAGGAACTGTCTATCAAAGGAAAAGCGATTCAAAGCGGCAGCAAAGGGCAGATTGTGCAGCTGACAGTCAGCGGCAATGCAGCGGGTGCAAAAGAAATGTATCGTACTGCTGATGTAGTATTATTGAAAGAAGCGACAGACAGTTTTAGCCGTCCATCTCAGCCACAGAAAGAGAAAGTACATTTCAAGCTGGATCTTTCTCTTGGAAAACCAATGATGTTATATGCGTGGGATGATAACGGAAATCAGCAGTATGTAGAAAGTGAATATATCATAGAATTGGCTAAAAACCGTCCGAGCGATTATGAGAGTGTAAGAAAACAGATGGATCGTTTGGGCAATACATCCTATGAATTAGGCGAATTTACGGCAGAGATTGCGGATGGTATCATTGCTCCTGCCAGCGAATTAAATAATCTGCGCCGTGCAGCCATTGAAGGGTTGGAAGCACAAAAAAAAGCAACATCCGTTGATTCTGCAGAATTAGAAAGCTATGAGGATTATTTGGATAATGCAGGTGATTTATTAGATCGTATTCCACCACAAGTAATGGAATATGGTTTGCAGCAGAAACTGGCTGTCACTGTAGGCAGTGTGGAGGCAATGCAGGCTGCTGTAGAAAACGGTGCAGATTATGTATATTTGAATACAACAGCATTGCGCAAGGAAAAAGCAATTGTACCGGAACAGTACACAAATCTTGCAAAATGGTGTCATACGCGCAATGCTAAATTATACTGGACCTGCAGCCCTATTGAAAACGATACACAGCTGAAAAAAGCGGCAGCGAATATGTGGGCGGCAAAAGAAGCCGGGTTTGATGGTGTTGTTGCAGGCAACTTGGGATTATTACAGATGGCAAAAGAGCAGGGCTGGGAAACCACGATAGCTGATTATCAATTGAATATATTTAACGATGTGACATTGCAGTATTTGTCCGGGCAGGAAATATCCAGAGCGGTATTATCACCGGAATTGAGCCTTGAACAAATTGCAGATTTTTCTTATTTAGGTAATTTGCCTTTGGAACTGATTGTGCATGGTAATCTGCCGCTGATGGTATCGGAACAATGTGTATGTGGTTCTGTATTAGGCGGTCGAACAGCACAGAAGCAGTGTTCTATGCCATGCAGAAATGGGCAGTATGCGTTAAAAGACCGCACCGGTACCCAGTTCCCATTGTATATGGATGAACATTGCCGTATGCATGTATTTAACAGCAAGACTTTGAATTTATACAAACGTTTGGAAGAAGCATTGAAAACCGGTGCCGATGTACTGCGTATTGAAGGCAGAGAGC
Organism: Peptococcaceae bacterium; assembly: GCA_017622155.1. Classification (GTDB taxonomy): domain Bacteria; phylum Bacillota; class Peptococcia; order Peptococcales; family Peptococcaceae; genus UBA7185. The sequence goes on along the minus strand of JAGARS010000128.1, from coordinate 649 downwards.
GTTCTGCCGAATGGATTGGTGCAGTGACTGCCGTTTACAAAAAGGCCATTGACACATATAATCAAACAGGAAGCATGATTACTGACATTGCTGCTATGCAGTCTTTGGAAGAATTGGCTCCGGAAGGGTCCACATATGGACATTATTTTAGAGGTGTATTATGAACCCTTTGACATTGCGAAAACTGGAATATGAAAAAATAGTAGAAATGGTAACGGCAGAGTGCAGTTCTTCTCTGGGTAAAACCAAAGCTACTGATATGATGCCCGTAACAGACTTTGTGCAGATTGCCAATTGGCAGCAGGAAACTACGGAAGGTGTAATGGTGCGCCGCATGGAGCCAAATATTCCTTTGGGGGGCCTTGCTGATTTAAGCCGTCAGATTCGCAAAGCACAAATTGGCGGTGTTTTGGAGCCGGAAGAATTTCTGCAGCTTTTGGATATGCTGAAAGCATGTAAACGGATAAGCCATTTCTTTTTAGAGCGCAAACGCACTTATGAAATTCCTCGACTGGAATGGTGGGCCGGGCAGATTACACAACTGCCGGAACTGGAACGAGAAATCGATGATATCATTGCTCCGGAGGCAGTTGTGCGTGACAGTGCATCTAATGAACTGCTGAGCGTCAGACGTAAAATCAACACATTG
>JAGARS010000127.1 GCA_017622155.1 Peptococcaceae bacterium | reverse complement strand
AGATAGGGCTTATGGGATCCGTCCGGCTGCACAGAGACAGGATAGAAGCTCCAGGCCGCAATATTTCGCTGTCCAGAGATCTGGTTATCCATTCTCTTCAGGTCGGAAGCCTTCACAAGTGCTGCGGTGGTGGTGTAATTCACATATTTAAATGCTTTCGCAGATCCCCGAACCTTGTTGTAGCACACAGCATAGGCGCACTCCGGCATTGCATAGGCGGACGCGTTATCCGGATACTTGGCGCAAAAGGCCGCCACTGCCGCTCTGGTTTCCACTGAATCTACACTGTCAAGTAAATTGATGTATAAAGACCGCTTCAGAAATGCAGGATCATCTTCAAACGATGCCAACCACTGCTTCAGACCGTCCTCTGTTTCTATCCATACATTTACCTGGCAAAAGAACTGATTTTCCATTGGTAATACCTCTTATTTTTTCAAATGCTTTTTCTCATACATGCACGAATTCCTGTTCCGCCTTTTTCTGTTCGGTAAAGGCAGCCGAGTTTTCCGCGTAGAGTCCCAAATCCACCCAGGGAACCCCATGGCTGTTTCTGCGCTGGGTAACCGGCACTGGCTGCATATACTCGCCGTAAAGATAACGCAGATAGCTGTCATATTCCACAGGGGCCGGGAATTCCTGCCCACCGAAGGTAATATTTACCTGCCCGGACAGCCACCGGGCGGGGTACGCTCCTTTGGAAATATTCATTCCCATACTATCGTACAAATATTTCCGGCCAGGCCGCTTCGCAAACAGGGTCAGTACGCAGTGCTGGAACCGTTCCAGCGCCCGGAAGGAAAAGATCCCCTTGACCAGATCAAATACGGCGTATTCTTTTCCTTTTGCCGCCGCCGACTGCCCGGACCATTTCTTAAATACCAACCCCCGAGCCAGCAAGCTCAGTTTCAAGTGCAGTTTCTGTCCTAGCAGACTGTTTGCCGTGTAGTCTTGGGCAATCACATCCACGAAGATACCGTTATGCAGCTTTGGGAAGTTCATCAGGTATTCACTGGAAAACACTGTGTCCGAAAGCCGGATCTTTGATATCAGATAATGATTACCATCTTCTGTAGAGGGTGTCTGAAGAAACAGTTGTTCGGGCAATTCATTCTGAACCACCGTCAGGAATTTTTCATAATCCTGACGCAGCATCATCACATCCAGGTCATCGTCCCAGGGGATAAATCCCTGATGACGGACCGCACCCAGCAAGGTTCCGCCAGCCAGGAAATATGGGATGCTGTATTTCTTGCAAATTCGGTCAATTTCACATAGGATTTGAAATAAAACAGACTGAATCGTCTTCAATTTTCCATGGTATCCATCTGTAAAACAGATACTGTTTTCTGTGCTTCGGCGAGCTGCGATCTCCATGGACACCATTGTTTTTAGATCCACCAGCGGCAGCCAACCCAACGATGCCAGCTTGGCACCGTCCAAAGCGAAACTACGGCAGTCGGCAGCACATTGCAATGAAATATCCAATCCAGAGAATGTTGCATCTAACTCTGCGCATAGCTCGCAAAGTTTCAGCAGGGAAGCCGTTCCCCCGGTGCTACACACATTGTAGGCAGTGTTAGCCCGGTCTGTTACAGCAGTCCGGATTAAAGCGGTTAAAAAATCTGTGACGTACACCAAAGAGTACTTTGTGCAGACAGGAATTTCGTCGATGGTATTATGCTGAATCAGCTGATTCAGTAAATCCGTCACCGGAGACTTCATGTTCAAACCAGCACCCAGAATAATGCCCGGTCGCAAAATTATGTAGCTGCTTTGGATTTGTGTAACCAGTCTTTCTACGGTCCGTGCGAAAATACATCCGGGCTCAGATGTTTTCTGTTGAAACTCACCCTCCGCAGCTACAAACGGATGCCTGTATGTGTTATATATATCGGAATCGGAAATACAGATTCCGCGGTATACAGGCTTTGCAATCTGCTCCCAGAATTTTTCGGTTCGCTGCAGAGATGCTGCCTGCGCTTCTGCGTTCAGCAAGAACGGTGACTGTGTATACCGCAAATGAACACAGTACTCCGCTGTAATATCTTCCTCCTGAAGGTCAATGTTTCTTACCTCGGCAAAGGGGAGTGCAAGGACTGCGGCATCGTATTCTTCCGTACCCACTAGAACAACCAGCTTAAATTCCAACTGTAGCTGCAGACCGGCAAAACGCAAAAACCGCACACAGGCTTCCATAAATGTGTCTGCCTTTTGTGCGTAAATCAGCCAGCGGGCCTTTTTCATTCCTAGCAGCTCTGCTTTTACACTTTCCAGTGCTGTTATGCACCAGTCGTATTCAAAATCGTTTTTAAAGTTCCATTCCATACAACTGTTCCTTTACTGGCACATATCCGTTTTAGCATCTGTTTCCGCAGTCAAGCCTTCCGGAAACAGTTTTTCCCCTTCGCCCATGCGATTTGGCTATACTTAATAATACTGCGATGCACATAATGCAACCATGCCCAAACGGTATCGCGCATCGACAACCCGCTGGCACGATAGGTTTTGAATGTCCGATATGCACTTTGTAGCTTGTT
>JAGARS010000126.1 GCA_017622155.1 Peptococcaceae bacterium | reverse complement strand
TGGCAATCAAGTCTGCAATTCTAAGCTGCACAGAACTTAACTGATTGGCATAAATCACTGCATTTTTATCACCTTTGCATCCGGCATGAGCCACACCGCGTAAAGCACCAAGCACCAGAATATGCCCTGCAGCTTCTAACTCCGCACCGGCATTGACATCGCCAAAAATAATCAATGTACCATCGTAACTGATTTTTTGACCGGAACGAATATTTTTTCGTACAGCCAGTGCACTTTTTGTCATATAATGCTCTACATCAGCCAACTCCGGTCGCACCTGCTGCAAAGGTTCCTCTGGAATTACACATTCCGATAAAGCTGTTTTTGTATGCGCACCGACTTTTGACTCAGCTTTACCTGCAGCTTCTGTTTTTGGCTGTGCTTTTTCCTTTGCTGTACTCTCCGTTTCTGCTTCCGGTAAAAAATACTTCACTTCATGTCCTAATGACTGCAGCAGTACTTTTAATGCCAAACGCTGACCGCTATCCAGCACATCGGTACCGGAATTGATAATCAACGTTGTATGATCACCCAGAAAATTACGGGAATCCCATAACTTCTGTACAATCATCTGACACAATGATTCAAACTCTACTCGCAAATCCAAAAGGAGCACAATACCATCTTTATTTCCTTTAAAACTTACTGCTTCGCTCATATTGTTCTCTCCAATTTATTCGTACTCTATTATATTTAAGTTTACCTGACTCCAATACGGTTGTCAAACAACATCAAGTCACAAATGTAATATAATCAAGGGGAGACTGCAGATTCTGTGGCTCCCTCCGCAGCTGGCTGATTTAGCGCAAAATATTCCTCCAGCACCGCCTTTGCTACATGACCGGCTGACCCAGAGCCGCTATAACCGTATTCCATCACACAAGCAAACGCTACTTGCGGATTGTCAGCAGGCGCATAACAGATGAACAAACCATCATAATACTGCTTGGTACCTACAATATATCCGGTACGCCCCGGCTGTGCAGTCCCTGTTTTGGCGGCAATACGAATATCCGATGGGAAATTGGCAAACAATCCATATGCACCGCCACCCGGCGAAGTTACACGACACATGGCTTCTTTTACCTTGCGCAATGTATCTTCACTGATATCGGCCTGCTGTTTCACTACCGGCTGATTTTCCATTACAATGTTGCCTTCATCATCAACCACTTTCTCTACTACATATGGCTGATACACTGTACCTCCATTGGCCAGCGCCGATGCATACACTGCCAGCTGCAGCGGCGTATAGTTCTGACGCCCCTGACCGATTGACACGTTAAAGGTATCTGCCGCATGCCATTCGGCAGCCCATTTCATATTAATGAGTTTTTCACTCTCATAAATGGAAATGGTGCTCTTGCGACGTCGCTCAATTTTAGCTTTTTCTTCTTCTGATGTTGCCAGTGCTAATTCTTTCGCAAAGTCCGCTTCTGCTTCTGCTATTTTTTTGTCCCAATATACGCCCCAATTGGCTGCAGCTTTTTGCTGGTACATTTCTCGTTTTTCCGGAGTCGGGAGTCCCTCACTTGCTCTGGCACCGCTGCTTTCATAAGCAAGGTCAATGCCGGTGGATCCTTCCAAGCCTAACATTTCACCGTATTTAGCAATATTATCAATTCCGGCACGATTTCCAAGCTCCTGGAAATAAACATTATCCGACAGCGCCATCCCGTTATACAGATTATAATAACCACTGGGCGCGGTAGTCTTGATATATGGTTTTTCCCAATATCGCCCTGGGGTATAAATTTTCTCGGTATCGGAAATCACGCCACTTTCCAGTGCCGCCACCGCAGTAACAGGCTTAAATGTTGAACCCGGCAGATATCGCCCTTGGATAGCTCTGTTTTGCTGTGTGATATTGTCATCCGGTCTGCTTACCATAGCCAGTACTTTGCCTGTATTCACATCAAGCAGCACACCGGCACCGGTCCCTGCTTTATCTGACCTTGCCTGTGTCTGCAAACGTGCAATGGTTTCGTCCATTGCCTTCTCCAATGCGAACTGCAAATCATAATCGATCGTCAATATCAGGCTATTGCCATTTTGCGGATCGATTGTTTCTACATCTGATACAGGCCGCCCGGCAGCATTTACTTCAACCTCGCGATATCCATTCACACCGCGCAGATAGGCGTCATACTGCTTTTCTGCGCCAACTTTTCCGACATAATCACCCATTTTATAATTGGTGGCATTTTCATCACCGGCGTTTTGCGCTTCTGTCTGTGTATCCAGTTCCTCCTGGCTTACCAATCCGATATAGCCTAACACATGGCTTGCCAGTGTACCATGCATATAAGTCCGATCCGGTACAGACTCGATATTTACCCCCGGAAGCACATCTCGATGGGCCTCAATCCTGCTGACTGCTGCAATATCTAAATCTTTTTTAATTACAATTGGTTTATACAGATACCCTCTGTTAGCATCACAGATTTCGATAATTTTTTCCGGTGTCATCTGTGCATCGTCTAAAAGCTTCGAGAGCAATTCAATTACATCTTCCTTGTACGCACCGTCTTCCCGTATTGCCAGATAATCTACTGTCACCTGATAACTGGAGTGATCGGTAACCAGTACCACACCATCACTGGTGGAAATATCACCGCGTGCTGCAGTAATAGTCAACAATCGGCTTCGCTGTGCATCAGCGCGCGAGGCATAGTACTCATTTTCCACTAGCTGCATCCAGCCCAGTTTCGCAAGTAAAATACCTATTACCAATAGCACTGCCACAGTATACCAGCTTGTGAGCTTCTCTACCTGTGTGCGTTCTCGATCCTGCAACACATTCACTCCTTTCCATCAGAATTTTCATCTATACAATGCAAGTATGATACTATTCTTCTGCGTTTGATGCATAAAAATGATAAAATGCCGCATAGAAAACCGGGCTAAACACAATATTGTACACTGCATCAGAAATGGATACCATCATTAGTCTGGCACCTTCCAGGTTCAGCCCAATCAATGCACCGCAAAGCAGATAAATCACACTTTGCAGGAATGTAGACAGAAATACTGTCAATACCGGAATAGTAAAATTATTTTTGTACAACCGTTCCGACAAAATACCAATCACAAAACCGGTCAGACCTTTGCAAATAGCGTTCAAACCAATAAATCTGCCTGTCATCAAATCTTCCATTAAGCCAAATACAACACCAAGTATACCGCCTTGCACCGGCCCATGAAACAATGCATAAAACACGACCAGAATCAATACAAAGTCCGGTTTGCCTTCGGCAATGGAAATAACATTAAATACCGTATCTTGCAATACAATTCCTACAAATGCAGAGAAAAAGAGGATGGCATATTTCACTGAATGCTACCTCCCCCGCTATTCATCAAAATAAATACTTCTTCTAACTGAAAAAAGTTTACGTACGGTGTAATGTACGCTGTTTTTGTCAAACCATTGGCATCATACTGAATACTTGCCACTACACCGATTGGAATTCCTTCCGGATACACGGTATCCAGACCGGAAGTAATAATAACATCGCCCTCTAATATTGCTGCATCATGCTGTAAATGTACCATTTGCAAGTTTCCGGTACTTGTACCGTCCCCTTTCACTACCCCTAAAGCTTCTCTGGTACTTTTTACGCGAGCCCCTACAGCACTTTCGTGGTCAGGAAGAAGCAGTACTTCACAGCTGCCTGAAAGCACAGACGATACGCGACCAATCAGCCCGTAATGATTCATAACCGTCATTCCGGCCTTTACACCATCTTCACTGCCTTTATTAATGGTAATCATATATTGCAGATTATTATTTTTTTTCGCAATCGTTTCAGCAAGCTGCAGATTATACTCCGCATGATGTG
>JAGARS010000125.1 GCA_017622155.1 Peptococcaceae bacterium | reverse complement strand
TGATCCCTACACCGAATATGCCCTGACTGCCCCAGAACATATGGCCAAGCACACGGCGCAGCGTAAAGCCATTATGTCCCAGCTGCCCCGGAATCCACTCACCAAAAAAGTTGTACGCAAAAAAGATAACGCCCAGTACTGCCAATGTACCGCCTGCACGGCGAGCAGCTTCTAATACCAGAAGCAGCCCCACTGCTGCTACGACCAATTCTGTACTGGTCAAAAACCCGCCGCTACGCACAATGCGTGTATAATTGGCAATGAGATACCCAAATGTGACAATGGTAAGCACAATCAGTACCAGATCCAGTGCTGTCGGTTTTGTTTTTTTCCGTTTTTCTTTTTTGGTCATCGGAAACAGCAAGAATGTAAATATCAAAAGGAACATACAATGAAATGCTCTTAAGTTCATTGCGCTGATGATACCAATGGTGCTGAAATACAGCTGAAACCCTGCCCATGCCACCAGTAATGCAACAATTACTTTTCCCCACATGCCATCATAAGACCGCATACGGGCATCGGCGTCGGTTTCTTCCAGAAGCTGCTGGGCTTTTTCATCCATCACTTCGCCCATTTTTAAGTTTTGCTCCATACATTTCATCTCCTTTTTATGATGCTGTTTTTATAAACAAAAAGACCTTCGTCACAAAGGGACGAAGGTCTGATTTCGCGGTACCACCCTAATTCACCATAGCAATTTTATAAAACAGTATTTAAAAAGCTATAGCAATCTCTATATCGTTAACGCCGATTTACGTTCCGCTTACACATATCAGAATATCCGATACTTCAGCAAGAATGCTCCGAGGCGAACCCGTTCATGTTTTCCAATCCGAAGCTTTCACCATACACCTCGGTCTCTGTGATTGTTTATAGATGACGGCTCCTCATCCATGCAATACATATGAGATAATTATTAGAAGATATTATACCAGTTCACATATGAAGATGCAAGAAAAATTATTATATTTATTTATATAATATTATATACAATTTAAAAAATGCATTACCGAATCATTTGATTATTTGTGGCTTGGATACCATCACCTTCGCCTTACAAATAATCAAATATTCGGAATGCATTTATTCTGTATAAATATTATTCTTCTTCAAACAGTGTCATTTCTTTTTTCGCAGTTTTTTCATGTTCTTCATGCTCTGCTACGCGGGCAATGGAAATAACAACATCATTTTCTGCCACTTTCATAATGGTTACACCTTGTGTGGTACGACCCATAGAAGAAATATCTTCTACTTTGATACGAATGATGATGCCTTCTTTGGAGATGGCCATGATTTCTTCATCTTCTTTTACCACCAGTGCGCCTACAATTTTACCGTTGCGTTCGCTTGGACGTACGGTAAATACCCCTTTACCGCCTCTTGCCTGCTGACGATATTCATCCATATTGGTGCGTTTGCCATAGCCGTGCTCTGTTACTACCAGAAGCTGTGCATCTTCGCGGGCTACTTCCATGCTTACTACATGGTCGCCTTCCAGCAGTTTGATGCCGCGTACCCCTTTGGTAGCTCTGGCCATAGGGCGTGCTTCTTCTTCATTGAACCGAATAGCCTGTCCATCAGCAGTTACCAGAATAATATCCTGTTTGCCGTCAGTCAGCTGTACGCCAATGAGTTCGTCGCCTTCTTCCAGATTGATAGCAATGATGCCATCACGGCGAGAGGTATCGTATTCAGCCAGCGGTGTTTTCTTCACCATACCGTCTCTGGTAGCAGCCATCAGGAACAATTCTTCGCCATTTTTGGATTCGAAGGATTCCAGCGGAATCACGGTAGTGATTTTTTCGCCGCCTGTAATATTCAGCAGATTTACAATGGCAGTACCTTTAGCAGTGCGCCCTGCTTCCGGAATATCGTATACCTTCAGGCGATAGCATTTGCCTTTGTTGGTAAAGAAAATCATATAGTTATGGGTAGAAGTGGTGAAGATATGTTCTACAAAGTCTTCTTCTTTGGTGGTCATAGCTGTAATGCCGCGACCGCCCCTTCTCTGACTCTTATAGGTATCACTCGGCATACGTTTGATATAGCCGGTATGGCTGATGGTGATTACCACATCTTCTTCTTCAATTAAATCTTCCAGTTCCAGTTTATCTTCGGAATTGGAAATCTGGCTTCTGCGTACATCTGCATGTTTTTCTTTGATCTGCAGCAGTTCTTCTTTGATGATACCCATCAGTTTGGTTTCATCTGCCAGAATGGATTTGAAATATGCAATTTTATCTAATAATTCTGCCAGCTCTTCTTCCAGTTTTTCACGAGCAAGCCCTGTCAGACGGCGAATCTGCATTTCGATTACAGCCTGTGCCTGACGGTCTGTCAGACCAAAACGCTGATTCAAGCGTTCTTTGGACTCTGCATCATTGTAGGAAGAACGGATAATTTTGATAACTTCATCAATATTATCTACTGCAATTTTCAGCCCTTCTACAATATGAGCACGTTCTTCTGCTTTTTTCAAATCATGTTTGGTACGACGTGTCACTACATCAACCTGGTGATCAATATAGTGATTCAATGTCTGTTTCAGTGTCAGTACTTTTGGCATACCATCTACCAGTGCCAGCATAATCACACCGAAATTGTCCTGCAGCTGGGTATTTTTATACAGCTGATTTAAAATTACCTGCGGATTTACATCTCTGCGCAGCTCGATAACAATACGCATCCCTTTACGGTCAGATTCATCACGCAAATCGGTAATACCGTCGATTTTTTTATCTCTTGCCAGTTCGGCTATTTTTTCTACCAGTCTTGCTTTGTTTACCTGGTACGGAATTTCTGTTACTACGATACGATGTTTGCCGTTATTCATCGGCTCAATTTCGCTTCTGGAACGCACTTTGATAGAGCCGCGCCCTGTCAGATAAGCATCTTCAATGCCTTTTCTGCCTAAAATAATACCGCCGCCCGGAAAGTCCGGCCCTTTGATATAATTCATCAATTCTTTATCCGGCAAATCTCTATTGTCAATCAGAGCAATGGTGCCATCAATCACTTCACCCAAATTATGAGGCGGAATATTGGTAGCCATCCCTACTGCAATACCGGAAGAACCGTTTACCAGCAGGTTTGGAAAACGAGACGGCAATACCAGTGGTTCTTCTAACGATTCATCGTAGTTTAACCCGAAATCTACTGTTTCTTTTTCTAAATCGGCCAGCATTTCCAGAGTCAGTTTGGTCATTTTCGCTTCGGTATAACGCATTGCCGCAGCGGAGTCGCCATCGACAGAACCAAAGTTCCCCTGCCCGTCAACCAGCGGATAGCGAATATTAAAATCCTGTGCCAGACGCACCATTGCATCATATACAGAGCTGTCGCCATGGGGATGATACTTCGCCAGTACGTCCCCAACGATATGGGCGGATTTTTTATGTTTTTTGTCTGGTGTCATGCCGTTTTTATACAAAGAGAATAAAATACGGCGGTGTACCGGTTTCAGACCATCTCGTACATCAGGCAGTGCACGACTGGTAATAACGCTCATTGCATAATCAATAAAAGATGTCTGCAATTCATTTTCCATAATGGTAGGCAAAATCTTGCCATGTGTAAATTCCATTTCCATTCGAGCACCTCCTAAATATCAAGATTTTTCACGTATTTTGCATTGGTGGTAATAAAGTTTCTTCTAGGCTCTACTTTATCCCCCATCAGAATGCTGAGCAGACGGTCTGCTTCTACGCAGTCTTCTACTTTTACCTGCAAAAGTGTTCTGGTTTCATTGTTCATGGTGGTATCCCACAGCTGTTCTGCGTTCATTTCACCAAGACCTTTATAACGCTGAATATCGATTTTATCTCTGTCTTTGCCATTTTCGGACAGATAGCGTTCCAGCGCATCATCATCATATAAATATTCCAATACTTTGCCTTTTTTGTTGACAATGCCGTACAGCGGAGGCTGTGCCACATATACATATCCCTCATCAATGAGCGGACGCATATAGCGGAACAGGAATGTTAACAGCAGAATACGAATATGTGCACCGTCAACGTCGGCATCGGTCATAAGAATCAGTTTATGATATCTTGCTTTTTTGATATCAAAATCATCACCTACACCGGTACCCATAGCAGTAATCATGTTGCGAATTTCGTCACTGCCCAGTACACGGTCCAGACGTGCTTTTTCTACGTTCAGAATTTTACCTCTAAGCGGCAGAATTGCCTGATACATTCTGTCACGGCCGCTCTTTGCAGAACCACCCGCAGAATCCCCTTCGACTAAGAATAATTCGCAGCGTGTAGCATCTTTGGAAGAACAATCGGCCAGTTTACCAGGCAAAGAAGTGCTTTCCAGCACATTTTTACGACGTGTCATTTCACGGGCTTTGCGAGCCGCTTCTCTGGCACGGGCAGCATTTCTGGATTTTTCAATCATTTTCTTCGCAGCAGATGGATTTTCCTCCATAAACTGTGTCATGCTCTGCCCTGTAATATTGTCGCAAATACCGCGCACTTCACTGTTCCCCAGCTTGGTTTTGGTCTGCCCTTCAAACTGTGGTTCCGGTACTTTTACGCTGATGATAGCTGTCATACCTTCACGAATATCATCACCGGTCAAGTTATCTTCGTTTTCTTTCAGAATATTATTTTTGCGGGCATAGTTATTAATCACACGATTCAGTGCAATTTTAAACCCTGTCTCATGCATACCGCCCTCATGGGTGTTGATATTATTTGCAAAAGACATAATATTTTCAGAATAGCTGTCGGTATACTGCAATGCAATTTCTACCTGCACACCATCTTTTTCACCCTCAAAATAAATAACATCGGTAACGCCATCTTTACCTTCGTTCAAAGACTGTACAAAGTCGATAATACCGCCATTCTGTAAATAAACTTCTTCCTGCTCCATCCCTTCTCGTTCATCTTTTAAAGTGATGGTTAAGCCTTTATTTAAGAATGCCAGCTCTTTCAAACGTTTGCGCAGCACTTTAAATTCATATACAGTTGTATCTGTAAAAATAGCCGGATCCGGCACAAAATGAATTTTGGTACCGGTATCTGATGCATCACCGATTACTTCCAGCTGGCTGGTAGTACGGCCCTGACAAAATGTCTGACGATATAATTTGCCATCACGACGAATTTCTACTTCCAGCAAAGTAGACAATGCATTTACTACCGACATCCCTACACCATGCAGACCACCGGATACTTTATACCCGCCGCCGCCAAATTTACCGCCGGCATGCAGTACTGTCAATACCACTTCTACAGTTGGAATCCCCATTTTTGGATGCATTTCTACCGGAATCCCGCGTCCATAGTCCAGTACTGTAATACTGTTATCCTTATGAATGGTAACATTAATTTCTTTCCCGTAACCTGCCAGTGCTTCATCAATACTGTTATCAACGATTTCATACACCAGATGGTGCAGCCCATCGGAGCTGGTAGTACCAATGTACATCCCCGGGCGTTTGCGCACTGCTTCTAAGCCTTCCAGCACCTGAATCTGCTCGGCACCATAATTGCTCTGCTTTTCTTCAGCCACGTAATATTCCTCCATTTCTCTATTATAATCATCTTAAAAAAATACTTTTTCTAAATTTATGATGCATATAAAACCATACAAAAAAAGAAAACCGCTTCATAAAAAACAATGCTTTTTATGTAACGGTTTATTATACCACATAATTTGTATTTTTGCAAATAAAGCGTGAAAATTCACTTTGTAATGATTTTACCCTCTTGTACCCAAAATATCTCGTTTTCAGCCATTTCATCGGTCAATAATTCGATATTAGCACCGGTAATGATGGTTTGTATTTGATATTTTTTTACCATTTTCATTAAGAACTGCCGACGAGCATCATCCAGCTCACTCATGACATCGTCTAAAAGCAGCAATGGATATTCGCCATGCAGCTTATAAAATGTCTGCAGCTCTGCCATCTTCAATGACAAAATTCCGGTGCGCTGCTGCCCTTGCGAACCATATTTTTTGAGGTCCATACCATTGAGATAAAAAATCAAATCATCTCTGTGAGGGCCCCAGAGCGTGGTGCCGCGTGCAATCTCCTCTCCCTGCTTCTGTGCAAGAATCGTCTGAAACACATTTTTTATCTGCTCCACAGAAAAATCCCCAATGGCACCCATAGAACAATGATACGTAACACTAAATCGTTCTGTTTCACAGGTCAGCGCCTGCTGTACTTTTCTGGCCATAGGCACCAGCATTTTTAAATATTGCAATCGTTTATAAATAATCTGACTTCCGTATTCTATCAGATACTGGTTCCACACTTCCAGCTGTGCCTTATTTTCTTTTTTATACTGCAATTCTTTTAATAAATTGTTGCGCTGCTGTACAATTCTATCATAATCCCGAATCAAGCGATAATAAAATTTATCCTGCTGGCTCATACAGACATCCAGATATCTGCGCCGTTCTGCCGGAGAACCTTTCACTATTTTTAAATCATCGGGTGAAAACAATACCACACGCAAATAATTATGCAGCTCCGACATACTTTTATATTTCACACCGTTAATTTTTAACTGCTTATTTTTTTCTTTATCTATATATACTTCCATTTCATAACAGCGTTCACTGTCATCTTTTTTCATCTGCCCAATCAAACGTAAATAAGGCTGATCCCACTTAATTAATTCTATATCTTTATTTCCACGGAAATTATTTCCCGCCGCAAGATAATAAATGGATTCTAAAAGATTGGTTTTTCCCTGTCCATTTGATCCAATCAGCACATTGATGCCTCTATTTAGATTCAGCTGCTGATTTTCATAATTTCTGTAATTGATTAAATGTATATGCTGCAGATACATGGACAGTTCACCTCTCTTCTTATTGATTTCCAAAAATAGAATATAAACAAAATATGTAGGGGAGGCTGCCCACAGCCTCCCGCTAATTCTTCTTATTCTTTTAATATTTTTTTAGTCGATATTATCCTCTTAACGGCAGAAGCAAATACAGGAAGCTTTCATCATTCAGCGGACGGAATACCGCAGGGCTTAATGGACCGCCCAGTTTTACATCCAGATCATCAAAATCCATATTTTTAAATGCATCTGTCAAATATTTAGCATTAAACAAAATGGATAATTCTCCACCTTCGGTATATACCGGAATATTTTCATTTACCATACCATATTCAGACTTGGATACAATATTTAAATTGCCATCCGATAAATTAAAACGCAATACGCTGGAACCATCTCGTTCCGGTACAAACAGACTGGCACGGTCGATAGACTCCTGCAGATGTTTTTTCTTTGCTTTCATCAGAATGGAATATTCTGCAGGAATTACCTGACGGTAGTTCGGGAATGTACCATCAACCAGACGAGATAGCAGACGCACATCTTTGCATTCAAAAGAAACCTGTCTGTCATTGCAGCGAATGGTCAATACATCTTCATTGTCATCTTTCAAAATACGGCTGATTTCATTCAAAGATTTTACAGGTACAATCATTTTGAAATTTTCAGCAGTCAGATTATCTACTTTACAGGTTTTCACTGCCAGACGATGACTATCGGTACTTACCATTGTCAGATTGTTGTCCTCTACTTCCATCAATGCACCGGTAAAGATAGGACGCGGATCTCCGATATTGGCACAGAACCCTGTCTGTTTTACCAGAGATTTAAACACTGTCGGATTGATGGTAAACATTTTTCCATCTTCCAGAGAAGCAATACCAGGAAATTCTTCCCCTCTCCAGCATTTGATGTTTGTTTCTGCCTGGTCATATTCAATTTTTAAGGATACTGTTTCATCATCATACGTAAACATCAGATTGGTATTTGGCAAACGACGTACAATTTCAGCAAAGAAATGAGCCGGTACTACAACATGTCCTTCTTCTAATACCTGTACAGGCTCTGTGCAGGTAATCCCAATTTCCAGATCGGTAGCAGCGAAGGTTAAACGATTTTTTTCTGTTTTTAAATAAATACCGGTCAGTACAGGAATGGCTCCTTTACTGGAAATTGCTTTTTGTACGGTATTAATGCCGGATAACATATTTTCTTTGGTAGATGTAAATTTCATAATCAGATACGCGCTCCTTTTCACATCATCTTCTTAATATTTTTAGTAGTATTAGTATTAGGCGCTGTGGAAAAGTTTAAAACTGATGTAAACGCTGTATGCACAAGGGCTGATCCGTGTAGATAACCTTGTGGATAGTAAAAAAAATTATACACACAATTCACAGGTTTTTTGCACATTTTTAATTGTCCACATGTTACTAACAGTTTATCAAAAATATTATCCACATTCAATAAAAAAAATGAAATCACAAAAAAATCATCCCGCATGAATGATACGGGATGAAACAGCAATTTATTAAGATTCAACGTTTCAAGTTAAGCATTGTTTGTCAGACTGTTTTTAATTTTGCTGACGGTTATCTGCAATGTCTGATCGGTGCGCAGCTCGTCTGCAATTTTTTCACATGCATGAATGACTGTAGAATGATCGCGGCCTCCAAACAGTTCACCAATTTTCGGCAGAGAAAGACTGGTCATTTCACGGCACAGGTACATAGCAATCTGGCGTGGATATGCAATCTGTTTGGTGCGTTTTTTGGATGTAAAGTCTTCAACGCGAATTTTATAATATTCTGCTACTTTTTTCAGAATTAATTCACCGGTGATAATGACAGGTTCGTTTGGTGTAATTAACCCTTGCAGACAGTCTTTTGTCAAAGCCAGGTCAATATTGCGATGACTGAGGTTGGAGTATGCGGATAACCGTACCAGTACCCCTTCCAGTTCACGAATATTGGAATGAATATGTTCTGCAATATAATCAAATACATCATCAGGAATCTGCAGATTGTCAGCCTGTGCTTTTTTGCGCAGAATTGCAATTCTGGTTTCATAATCAGGCGGCTGAATGTCGGTGGTTAATCCCATACTGAATCGTGTGCGCAGACGTTCTTCCAGTTTTGGAATTTCGTTTGGCAAACGGTCGCTGGAAATAATAATCTGTTTGTTGGCATCGTACAATGTATTAAATGTATGGAAGAATTCTTCCTGGGTACTTTCTTTATTGGATAAGAACTGAATATCGTCGATTAAGAGTACATCTACATTCCGGTATTTTTCACGGAAATTTTTTGTAGAACCATCTTTAATAGAATCAATTAATTCGTTGGTAAATTTTTCGGAAGAAATGTATGCAATTTTCGTTTCCGGCTTTCTAGCTAAAATATGATTGCCGATAGCGTGCATCAAATGTGTTTTGCCAAGCCCTGCACCGCCATAAATAAATAATGGATTATAAATTCTTCTTTCTTTTTCTTTAATAATATTGTCGGCTACGCCTACACAGGCTGCATGTGTCATCAAATTGCTGTTGCCTACTACGAAAGAATCAAATGTATATTTAGAATTTAAGTGAATGATATTGCTGAAGTTGTCGTAATTTGAAACTGCTTCGGTATATTTAGGTTCCGGTGCAGATGGTGTATTCTGAAATTGCGGTATAAAACCGGTATCTTCTGTCTGAAAATCTTCTTTTGTATATCCCTGCTGCTGGAATAACTGCTCAATGGCTTTTTCCTGTTCCTGCGGTGTTACAAATTTGATTTTAACAG
>JAGARS010000124.1 GCA_017622155.1 Peptococcaceae bacterium | reverse complement strand
GGCTTTCAAATTTGTGCAGCGTGGCGTACTGATGGTACGCGAGCAAACGAATTTGAAAACAACGCAGTAATACGGAAAAAAGACCAGCCTTGCTTACATGTCCTGATGCCAGTAAATCGTCTGCGGATCATTCGCCACTTCAGGGAAACGGCTCAGCACATTCCCATACTTGAACGCATAGCTGAAATACAGATAGATATCAGATTTCCCGGCCATTTTCGGACGCAGAATTACTTTGTCCGGATAAAACATATAATCATAATCGGCATCGCGCCAGGTCACTTCCATGCCATCAATGGTGAGTACGACATTGCCCCAGTCCAGAATTTTAATACCGGAAAGCATACCGCGGCCGCACTGCATCTGCCCATATTTGCAGCCGATATTATAATCCCATTTACCCAAAAACAAAGAGAAATGTTCCAGTAAAAACCGACATGGCAGGCTTACCTCTTCCTGCAAACGACGCTCCGTTGCCACAATTTCCTGCAGCATATGCAGTCGGCAGTAATACGATGCGCTGTCCTGATAATTCGGCAGCTGCTCTGCCTGTTTCAAGTTCTGTTCGATATCCTCACAAATCATGAGAATTTTTTGATCCAGTTCCTTCTGTTCCATAGTGTCTTCCTCCTAACGAGTTGCACTCTCCAATGTGTTTTTCATCAGCATTGTGATGGTCATCGGCCCAACGCCGCCCGGCACCGGTGTCAGATAACAGTCGCGCCCTTCCAGGCTGGCACGGTCAACATCACCGCACATTTTACCGTTTTCGTCACGGTTAATACCCACATCAATTACCACCGCGCCGTCTTTCACCATATCGCCGGTAATCATATTGGCTTTCCCTACTGCAGCTACAATAATATCTGCCTGCAGCAATTCTTCTTTCAGATTTTTGGTTCTGGAATGGCAAATTGTCACTGTAGCATTTTCACGCAGCAGCATCATGGCTACCGGTTTCCCTACAATATTGCTGCGGCCTACTACCACTGCTTTTTTGCCGGAAATATCAATGCCGCTTTCTTTAATCAGTTCCAGACATCCTTTTGGTGTGCACGGTTCAAATGCCGGTTCACCAATCAAAAGAGAGCCCAGGTTTTCCGGCAGAAAACCATCTACATCTTTTCTAGGGCTGATTGCGTGAATTACCGCGTTTTCATCGATATGTGCCGGTACCGGCAGCTGCACCAGAAGCCCGTGAATCTTGTCATCATGGTTCAGCTTATCAATCAAAGCCAGCAGCTCATCTTGAGAAGTTGCTTCCGGCAGACGATATACTTCGGAATAAAAACCCACCTCTTTGCATGCATTTTCTTTGTTGCGCACATATACCTGAGAAGCCTGATCTTCCCCTACTAAAATCACTGCAAGCCCCGGGATGATACCCTGTGCTTTTAATTTTACCACTTCTTCTTTGATTTCTTCGCGGCGTTTTTTGGCCAAATCACTGCCGCTGATTAACTTCAACATATAAATAATCGCTCCTTTGTCGGTTATGCTCTAGATAATATCAGTTTATTATATCACACTTTGCCAAGAATGAACTATATTTATTTTGCATTTCTGCCGTATTTCCGATATAATTATTCAGGAAACCGTGTACAGTTGATTCGAACACGCAAGGAGGCGCTCTTATGTGGCATAAATTCAATAAACCATTGCTGTCCAAAATTCGCCGCGCAAGCAGAGAATACGGACTTATTCAGCCATACGATAAAATTGCAGTGGGATTATCCGGCGGCAAAGACAGCACCGTATTGTTATACTGTTTATCCGTGCTGCAAAAAACGCTGCCCATTCCATTTGAGCTGGTTGGTATTTCGTTAGACGTAGGCTGGAATAACGATTACAACCTGGTGGGCGATTATTGCAAATCTCTGGGCGTACCGTTTCATCTGGAAGAAACCAATATCGGCCGCATCGTATACGAAGAACGCAAAGAATCCAGCCCCTGCTCATTATGTGCCAATATGCGCCGTGGCGCCATCAACAATATCGCAAAACAAATGGGCTGCAACAAAGTAGCCTTGGGGCATCATTTGGATGATGCACTGGAAACATTTCTGATGAGCCTGGTGTTTGAAGGGCGTATGCACACCTTTATGCCGCGCACCTATCTATCCCGCGCGGATATCACCGTAATTCGCCCTATGATTTATGTACACGAACGGGATATTATCAGCTGCGCCAACAAACTGGAACTGCCTGTGGTGCCAAACAACTGCCCGGCAGACGGTATCACCAAACGGCACTCCATGAAAGAAGAAATGGCACGCTTTGAAGCTATGAACCCAACCGTGCGGGAACGCATGCTCAATGCTATCACCACCACATTGTGGGAACCTCTGATGCTGCCGGAAGAAGAACAAAAAATGCAGACAATCAAACGGATGGAAAAAGAAAATAAAGAATAATCCATTACAAACAAAAACCTGTATTGTATTTTCATGTCGAGATTGACATGGAAAAATCAATACAGGTTTTTTCACGATTGTAATTATGCGTTTGCAATTATGGTTTCATGTCACCAAGTACATCCAGTACATAATTTACTGGCAAACCAAACTTTTCTGCAATTACTTCCGGTGTCAATACGCCATTTAAGGCACGAATCAGTTCCTGTTTTGCTTCGACTCTGCCTTCTTCTCTGGCATCCTTCAGTGCTTCATCCATATTCCATTCTTCCAAAAGCAAATTGGACACCTCACTTCCATGCGTCTCTAAAAACTCCGTCATTATATCATGTTCAATACGGTAAGTTTAAAGTTAAATAATGTATCTATTTAATATTCACTATTCCATTGCAGTTCGGATAATTTGAACATCCCCAAAACTCCTTTCCAATTTTTATCTGCCCATTCACATTGACGAACGCAATTGCGTACGCTATAATATAGAAAAAAGGAGATGATTTATATGACTTCTATCAGTGTTACCAATGCAAGAAAGAATATCTATCAGCTTTTATCTGATGTAAATACCAACTCTCAGCCTGTATTAATCACCAACACAAAAGGTAAAAATGCTGTACTGATTTCAGAGGATGACTGGAACGCAATTCAGGAGACCTTATATCTGTATTCCATCCCGGGAATGGTGGAATCTATCCTGGAAGGCGCCGATACACCTTTAGAGGATTGTATCCCTGAAAACGAGGTGGAATGGTAATTGTATCATATTGTATATGACAAGCAGGCTGTAAAAGATATCAAAAATCTAAAATCAGCCGGGCTGGACAAAAAAGCGAAAGAACTTATTGAGGTACTTCGCAGCAATCCATTTCAAACACCTCCACCATTTGAAGGTTTGCTAGGCAATTTAAAAGGCTGCTTTTCTCGAAGAATCAATATACAGCACAGGCTGGTTTATCAGGTTTATTCTGAGCCGATTACTGTAGACGGTATTACTTACGAAGGCACTGTAAAAATCATTCGCATGTGGACACATTATGACCATATATAAATAAATCACTTGTGTTTTACCCCTGTTATCTTTTATAATAGATTGGTTAGAGATGTTATTTTCACACGCGATATTGCGTATGTTTAAGGAGGATATTTAGATGAATGCATTAGAAAAAAGTCAAATTAGAGATATTGCACTGGCTCCTATGGGCCACGACAAAATCAACTGGGTAAAAACACATATGCCGATTTTGAATCAGCTGGAAGCGGAATTCCGTGCAACTCAGCCGTTTGCAGGCAAAAAGGTAGCAATCTGCCTGCACTTAGAAGCAAAAACTGCATATCTGGCACTGGTAATTCAGGCCGGCGGTGCAGAAGTATCGGTTGCGGCAAGCAACCCATTGTCCACACAGGATGATGTTGTAGCAGCATTGGTAGACAGCGGTGTTACTGCATTTGCATGGCACGGTGCTACTGACGAAGAATATTTCGGCCATATCGACGCGCTGGTACACACCAATCCGGATTTGTTCATCGATGACGGCGGCGATATGACTTCTCTGTATCACAGCAAATATCCGGAACTGCTGGAAAACATTCTGGGCGGTGCGGAAGAAACCACTACCGGTATCGTTCGTTTGCGCGCTATGGCAAATGACGGTGCTTTGAAAATTCCTATGATTGCTGTAAATGATGCTATGACCAAATATTTCTTCGACAACCGTTATGGTACAGGTCAGTCTGCATGGGATGCGATTATGCGTACCACCAATCTGGTAGTGGCAGGCAAAACTGTAGTAGTAGCCGGCTATGGCTGGTGCGGTAAAGGTGTAGCAATGCGTGCAAAAGGCCTTGGCGCCAAAGTAATCGTTACGGAAATTGACCCAATCAAAGGGATCGAAGCAATCATGGATGGTTTCCAGGTAATGAAAATGGTAGATGCTGCTCCTCTGGGCGATTATTTTGTTACTGTAACCGGTGACAAAAAAGTTATCACCGAAGAACATTTTGCAGTAATGAAAGACAAAGCGATCATGGCAAATGCAGGGCATTTCGATGTAGAAATCGATAAAGAAGCACTGAACCGTATGGCAGTGGCTACCGGTCAGGCAAAACCAAACATTGAAATGTTCCAGTTTGCTGACGGCAGAAAAGTATACCTCTTGGGTGAAGGCCGCCTAGTAAATCTGGCCGCAGGCGATGGGCATCCGGCTGAAATTATGGACTTAACATTTGCACTGCAGGCACTGTCTCTGGAATACGTATTAAACCATCCGGATCTGGAAAACACTGTACACTCCGTACCAAAAGAAATTGACGAACGCGTAGCTCGTATCAAATTGCAGGCACTGAATGTATCTATTGATACTTTAACAGAAGAACAGCAGGAATATCTGAACAGCTGGCAGCTGTAAGAACTGGGGGAGTTTTATTTGAAAACTCAATCAACAACACCGGAAGGTGTATTATCCACTACAACAGAATCTTTGAAACTTTCCTTCGTGTGCGTAGACACCGAAACCACCGGGCTGGACGATTCGGCTGAAATTATTGAAATCGGAATGGTGAAGATTATCGATGGTATCGTTGCCGATCGGTATTCACAGCTGATTCGGCCGTATCGTCCGATACCGGAAGAAATTACACAGCTCACAGGCATTGACAACGACATGGTGGAACATCAGCCCCATTGGAACGATGTAGAAGCTGCCATTCTGGATTTCATCGGTGATTTTACACTGGTTGCACATAATGTCAGCTTTGACCGCAGCATGATAGAAAACCATATCGGGCGCGTTTTGCCAAATGCCTGGCTGGATACCCACGATGTAGCCAAAATATTTATGCCGTCTTTGACCAGCTACAAACTGATTAGTATCGCCGGCGCTTTGCAGATTGCAGAATCCGGTTTTCATAGAGCTGTCAATGATGCAGAAGTCACTGCACAGGTATTGCTGACACTGACCGCAAAAGCCTGTGAAGCCGATCCGTTTACACTGCAGAAAATAATTGCCGTATTCGAGGGCGAAAGCTGCGGCCTGGTGACTTGGCTGCAGGCTGTACAAAGCTATATCGTAGCCCACGCCTCTGTCGGAAAAACCTATCAGATAAAAGAACCGGAAAAAGTTTATGGCAAAAAGCCTCTGCTGACATTTGCCGAAGCCAGCCGGTTTTTCGAAGATGGCGGCCTCATGGCACAGGCCAGTGAGGATTTTCAGCATCGTCCGCAGCAAATCAAAATGCAGAAAATGATTTCAAACGCTTTTATGAACGAAAACCATGGCATTATCGAAGCCGGTACAGGCACCGGGAAATCCTTTGCCTATCTGCTGCCGGCATTGTTATGGGCGTATGAAAATCAGTGCCGTGTGCTGGTATCCACCAACACCATTGCATTGCAGGAACAGCTCTATCACAAAGATATTCCATTTTTGAAAGAATGTCTGGATTTTAATTTTCCTGTGGCTCTGAGTAAAGGGCGCAGCAATTATTTGTGTATGCGTCGGTTTGAACAATATCAGCGCCAGGCAAACACTGTAATGTGGAGCGAAAAAATATTTATCGCGCAGCTGATTTACTGGCTCACCCTGACAGAACACGGTGATAAAGAAACCTTAAACCTGAACAAACTGGAAAATCAGTTTTGGGCATCGGTAGCCAGCCAAAGCGAAACCTGCCTGGGCAATCAATGCAGCATGGCGCGCAATTGTTTCTATATGAACAACCGCAAAGCCTGTGAAAACAGCATGCTGATTATCACCAATCACGCACTGCTTCTGCAGAATATCAAACTGGACAATCAGATTCTGCCAAGCCATGAACATATCATCGTAGACGAAGCACACAATCTGGAAGATGAAGCCACAAGACAATTTACCGATACAGTAGACCTGGAATTTCTGCGCAAGACAGCAAATCATCTGCTGCGCAGCAACAGCATTGTCAACCGTATCATCAACAAAGTAAGAGAATTCCACGAAGAAAGCGAAGCCTATGGAGAGCTGCTTCTGGCACAACGCACACTGACCGACGACATAGCCGTATTGGAAAGTCATATCAAGTCTGCTATTGACTATGTATTTACTGTACCAATGCTGGCACACAACAACGAATGGCGGATTACCGCCAAAGAGCGCAAAGCAAACTGGTGGAATGATTTTTATACACAGCTGTCCCATGTCAAAGAAATGACAATGACAGTATTCAACCGTTTGAGCCATATTCGAAATCGGATTGATGTCTTTGAAGATTTGGATTTGCTGGCAAAAGAACTGGTATTCAATCAGAGTTTCTTTGGGGAGCAATATAAGTATATTGAAACATTTTTAGAGGAAAAACGGAAAAACGATATCTACTGGATTTCCTACACCAAAAGCAGCTGGGGCACCAATTTAAGCCTGTGCGTAGCACCGATTGATGTAATGCCGCTGTTGAAAGAACGTTTATTTGAAAACAACAAAAGCGTCATTCTCACATCTGCCACACTGGCCGTCGCTGATGACTTGAAATACACAGCACAGCTGTATCTGTTGGACGAAGAAGAATATGTTTCGTACATTACCCCTTCTCCTTTTGACTATGCTAAACAATCCTGTATTGCCATACCGACCGATATCGCCGATTATTCGCAAGTAAGTGAAGAAACCTACTCCCGTATGCTGATTGAAAGTCTGGAACAGATTATTCACTCAGTAACAGGCGGTATCCTGATTTTGTTTACATCCTATGCAATGCTGAACAAAACCTATTTTGCGTTGAAACACAATCCAAATCTGAGCGATTACAATATTCTTGCACACGGCCAGGACGGCAACCGCACCAGTATTCTGCAAAGCCTGAACAAAACAGACAATACCATTGTACTGGGGGCCAACAGCTTCTGGGAAGGCGTGGATATCAAAGGCACAGGGCTCACCACCTTAATCATTACCAAGCTGCCGTTCCAGCCGCCGACCAAGCCAATCACCAGTGCCAAAATGGAGTACATCACTGCACAAGGCAAAAACAGCTTCGCTGCATACAGCCTGCCGCAGGCGGTGCTCAAATTCCGCCAAGGATGCGGCCGACTCATTCGATCTATGGATGACTGGGGCACCATTATCATTCTGGATAAGCGGGTACTTACCAAAGGCTACGGCAAAGATTTTATCAACTCTCTGCCAAAACAGCCGATTATCCGCAAACCATTAGCAGAAGTATGTGAAAAGCTTAGTATCTGGATGCAGAAAAAAAGTAAACAAAAATAGACCATACAGCAATATGATAAATACCCTGCCCGGAAATAACCGGACAGGGTATTGTTATGATAAACTGAAACGTTTCAGACAATGGGATACAGCAAACTTACATATCCAGTTTCTTTTCTACTTTATTAGTCAGGCGATGCCACATGCGTTCGGCTTCTCTGCCTGCTCTATGCATCATACGGCGGAAACTTCCCATTTGCATATCCATATCAATTCTCCTCCTCTCCATTCGGTTAACACTGCAGTGTCTCTTCAATCAGAGAACCATCTTCTACAATGCGAAAACATCGCACCTTCTGGGCCTCTACATTAAACTCATAATAACAATTCCAGCAATAATACTGGCTAGTGCCCACTCTGCCTACTGTGGTGCTTTTGCAATACGGACAACGAACCAGCGTAATCACACCTTTCTCTCTTATGTTGTAAGCAAAAACGTAAAATACACAAACACAATTTGCCTGTCGGAACATTGTGTTTTTATTTTGCGACAAT
>JAGARS010000123.1 GCA_017622155.1 Peptococcaceae bacterium | reverse complement strand
CAGCCATTTCAACGGCTTCACTTTGCTCATAGAAGCCAAAGCCAGCAGCAGCCCCAGTGGTAAAGAAAATACCAGGGTCCATATAAAAATCTCGAAAGTTACTGCCAGACCACCCAGCAGCGTTTGTGTAACATTCCAGAACATAAAATGGTCTCCTAACATAAATAAATCTATTAAAATAATTTGCTATGTAGTATCGGGTCTATACCCCGAAATAAGGCAGAGAACGTAATGTCCTCTGCCTTTATTATGTTTCATACAATCTTATTTTGCAGCAGGTAAAACGATAACCTGTGCGTTGTTGCAGTAAGCGTTTGTGCAGTTCATTGCTTCCAGAACGCCCTGTGTTAAGGTCATACCGTTCCAAACAACGTCGATGTTTTTGGAATCCAGTTCCATGATTTTCAGATCCCAGTCGATAACAACGAATTCACATGCAACACCCAGTTTGTCAGCTACTACGCGAGCCATATCAGCGTCAAAACCAATCCAGTTGCCGTTTTCATCTTTGTAGTCCATTGGAGCAAATTCGGTAATACCAACTACCAGAGTGCCTTTGTCTTTGATGTATGCTACATCGCTGTCAGCTTCGGAAGCTGCGAATACGCTTTCAGGCTGTTCTACTAAAGAAGCCTGTACGCCGTATTTTTCAGCAGTAGCTAATAAAGTGCCATCCTGCTGTGCTTCATACATTGTCTGGTTGATAAAGCTTGTCAGGTCAGAGCCAACGCGGCAGCCTGCACCGTATTTTTCTTCTGTCAGCATATCACCCAGTGTCAGGTCAGGATAACTTGTACCTTCACCAATCATAGCACCGGCCATCAGCAGGTCGATGATAGCAGCATCAGATGTACCAGCAGCAACTTCCATCAGTGCATCGCCCTGAGAGTTTACTGCGTTGTATTCCATACCGTTTGCTTTCGCAGCATCTTCACCGGCAGAACCTAACTCAACAGCATATACCAGCGGTTTGTCATCCTGTTTGTCGTTTCCGCCGCCGCAGCCTGTCAGAGCCAGCCCTGCTACCAGTGCAACTGCTAATACTTTAAATAATTTCTTTTTCATGATAATCTCCCCCAAATCAGTTCTTTATATGAGTAATATGTTTACTCTTCAACTTGTTTAGTATTTTATCACGCTAAAGCGAAAAAGTAAAGAGGATATTTTAATTTTCTGAAAATTATTTTTTGACCGAAATAAAAGGCAGTAAGTGATTCTATAATATAAAACAAAGAGACAGTATACAAATTTTCGAATTCGATTTTGTATCACTGTCTCTTTTTCCGTTTATTCTTGTTTCAGTTCTTTCTCTTTCACTTTCAGTTTTCGTTCCACAAAAACAAAAGTGCCAATCAATATTGCTATAAAAAATGTTCCATAAACAGCTTCACTCGGCCGATATGGCGTCACCAATATCATAATAAGGGATGCTGTCAATAAAATCGCACCTAATATAAGCCACAGTCTTCCCGCCAATTTCTGCGCATATGCCCATAATTCCGGGGATGACATCGAACGTTTTGTTTTGTATCCTGCTACGCCGTTCAATGGCAACTCCATACACATTAACAAACCACCGGCGAAAACAATCACAGGCATTAACAAATACTCCAGAAATAAATTGATTGTCATATGCTACTCCTCTACTGCTGCAGGCGGCAGGTAACTGTTAACTCTCTCTTCCACCCACTGATGCAATTCTTCCACGCCCTGTCCTGTTTCGGCAGAAAAAGCAATGATTTTCTGTTCTTTATCGGCTTTCAGGCCTTCACGCACCTGCTTGATATGTTTCAGCCACTGGCCTTTGGAAATTTTATCGCACTTGGTGGCTACAATCAGCACATCTTTATGCATATGCATCAGCCACTCGTACATATTGATATCATCTTTTGTCGGCGGATGACGCAAATCCACCAGCTGAATGACACCGCACAGGTTTTCCCGCTTGGTGAGATACGCATCGATAAATTTGCTCCATTTATCTTTTTCCGCCTGGCTCACCTGAGCAAACCCATAGCCCGGCAGGTCAACAAAATAAAACATATCGTTGTTGATTTTGTAGTAGTTCAGTGTCTGCGTTTTGCCCGGCTTGCTGCTGGTACGCGCCAGATTTTTGCGGTTGATAAATTTGTTAATCATCGAGGACGTGCCTACATTGGAACGCCCTGCCAGTGCAATTTCCGGCAGATTGTCTGTCGGATACTGCTTTGGACCTACCGCACTAATTACAAACTCTGCATTTTTGATAATCAATGTTTACACCTCCACCAGAGCCAGCTCTAACACCTGCTGCAATGTGGTCACAGGATAGAATTCCAGCTCTTTGCGAATATCCATTGGAATTTCTTCAATATCTTTTTCGTTTTCTCTCGGCAGAATGATTTTGCTGCAGCCTGCTCTGTGCGCTGCCAGCACTTTTTCACGAATGCCGTCCACCGGCAGCACTTTGCCGCGCAGTGTAAGCTCACCGGTCATGGCAAACTCTTTGTGTACCGCTTTGCCGGTGATAGCAGAAATCACAGCTGTAGCCATAGAAATCCCGGCAGATGGGCCATCTTTCGGTGTAGCACCTTCCGGAATATGAATATGGATACTGTTTTTTTCGAAAAACTCTGCATCAATGCCCAGGCTTCCCCCAATGCTGCGAAT
>JAGARS010000122.1 GCA_017622155.1 Peptococcaceae bacterium | reverse complement strand
ATCCGGAGTTCAGTTATCTTTTATCGATAGAAGAGAAACGAAAAAAATTTGGAAAACTGCAAGTAGATCATATTGAGACGGTTCCTTTTGATGAACAGATTGCGGCATTATCACCGGAGGCTTTTGTAGAGCAGGTGCTGGTAGATGTGCTGCATGCACGTCATGTGGTGGTAGGGTTCAATTATACATTCGGTCATAAAGGTGCCGGAACATCTGAAATTCTTGCAGAATTGTGCAAGAAGTATAATATCGATGTAACAGTAATGCAGCCCTGCTATGTTGATGATGAAGTGGTGAGCAGTTCCGCAATTCGTCAATATCTGCAAGAAGGAGCAATTGAAAAAGCAAATGCATTGTTGGGTGATGTGTTTACATTACACGGTGAAGTCGTACACGGCAACCAGATTGGACGCACCATTGGTTTCCCGACAGCGAATATCCCTGTTCCAAAACAGCAGATGATTCCTGCTAATGGTGTTTATGCCGCGATAGTCACAGTGGATGGCAACCGTTATCCGGGTATTTTGAATATCGGGCATCGTCCAACAGTAGCCAATGGTTCACATATCAGCATCGAAGTGCATTTAATGAATTTTGATAACGATATTTATGGAAAAGAAATCAGCATAGCTGTTTGTCATTTTTTGCGTAAAGAAAGCAAATTTGATGGCTTGGATCAGCTAAAAGCACAGCTGGAAAAAGATAAACAGAATGCGCTGCATCTTTTTCAAGAAAATACTTGCAAAACATGTAGTTATCATGTATAATATCCAATTGTGAACCGAATGCTCGGTTAGTCGTTCTCCAGCGAATACTTAGCATTGGGCGATTAAAAATTTTTTCAGGAGGTGCCTTATCATGGCATTAGACAAAGCTACAAAAGAAGCTTTAATTAAAGAATTCCAGTTACACGAAACAGATACTGGGTCTCCAGAAGTGCAGATTGCAATTCTGACAAACAAAATTACTTATTTAACTGAACACTTAAAACAGCATCCAAAAGATCATCATTCCCGTCGCGGTATGCTGAAAATGATCGGTCAGCGTCGTTCTTTACTGAACTATGTAAAAGACAAAGACATCGAAAGATATCGTAAAATCATCAGTGTTCTGGGTATCCGTCGGTAGTAACATTTTGAAACTCCAAAGAGCAGCCCTAGGCTGCTCTTTTTGAGTTATTGCAGAGTTTCATTTTTATTACTTTTCTGTAAGATTTGTATCAAATGATTTTCTGCTTGAGTTCTGCGTCAGTATCTGTATGGAGGTGTAATTAATAAACAAGAGCAAATAAAATTGATTTACATGCTTTGTTTGTTCTTGTTTGTTAATTGCTCCACCAGTACAGATCAATGATATAATTTTAAGGAGGAGCATTATGGGTAACATTTTAAGAAAATCCATTCAGGTTGGCGGCCGTGCAATGACACTGGAAACCGGCCGTATGGCAAAACAGGCAAGTGGTGCAGTATTCTGCACCTATGGTGATACAGCTGTATTGGTAACAGCTGTTGGTGCAAAAGAACCAAAAGACGGTGTAGACTTCTTTCCACTGACCGTTGATTACGAAGAAAAGCTGTATGCAGCAGGGAAAATTCCTGGCGGTTTTCTGAAACGCGAAGGGAAAGCAAGTGAAAAAGCAATTTTGAGCAGCCGTCTGATTGACCGCCCAATTCGTCCGTTATTCCCAAAAGGCTATCATAATGATGTGCAAGTGGTAGCAACTGTATTGTCTGTTGATATGGACAATGCACCGGATGTACTGGCTATGGTAGGTGCTTCTGCAGCTCTGCATTTGTCCCAGGTGCCATTTATGGGTCCAATTGCAGGTGTAGTAGTAGGTCTGGTAGATGGTGAATTTATCATCAACCCAAGTCAGGAACAGGAAGAAAAGAGCCTGATGCATTTGACTGTTGCAGGTACTGCGGATGCTGTTATGATGGTAGAAGCCGGTGCCAAAGAAGTGCCGGAAGCAACCATTCTGGACGCAATCATGTTCGGTCATGAAGAAATCAAAAAAATCGTTGCAGCAATCGAAGAATTCCGTACAGAAGCTTTGGCTCTGGAACTGGCAAAAGAAAAAGTGGTACCGGAATTGAAAGTGATTCCGGAAGAAATCGAAACAGCTGTAAAAGAATACACTTATGATAATCTGCTGGAAGCAATCCGTATCAAAGAAAAACATGCACGTGATGCAAAAGCAGAAGAAGTAAAAGCAGAGGCATTGGCACATTTATTAGAACAATTCCCTGAACAGGAAGATGATTTGCGTGCAGCACTGGATGCGCTGATGAAATATATTGTACGTCGTCTGATTACCGTAGACAAAATCCGTCCTGACGGTCGTGCTATGACAGAAGTACGTCCAATCACCTGTGAAGTAGATATTCTGCCTCGTCCACACGGCAGTGCACTGTTTACCCGTGGTCAGACACAGATTCTGTCCACCGTTACACTGGGCGCAGCTCGTGAAGAACAGATCCTGGATGGTCTGGACAACGAAAGCAGCAAACGTTATATTCATCACTACAACTTCCCTCCATACAGTGTAGGGGAAGCGCGCCCAATGCGTGGTCCTGGCCGCCGCGAAATCGGTCATGGCGCACTGGCAGAACGTGCTCTGGAACCTGTTATTCCAAGTGATGAAGAATTCCCATACACCATTCGTGTTGTATCTGAAGCGTTAGAATCCAATGGATCTACTTCTATGGGCAGTGTTTGCGGCAGCACCATGTCTCTGATGGCAGCAGGTGTACCAATCAAACGCCCTGTATCCGGCGTAGCAATGGGCTTAATCCGTGAAGAAAATGAATTCAGCGTGTTGACTGACCTGCAGGGGCTGGAAGATGCTCTGGGCGATATGGACTTCAAAGTAGCAGGTACTACCGAAGGTGTTACCGCAATTCAGATGGATATCAAAATTGCAGGTATCAACCGTGCAATTCTGGAACAGGCATTAAAACAGGCACATGATGGCCGTATGTTTATCTTAGGCAAAATGCTGGAAGCTATTCCACAGGTACGCGAAGATCTGTCGCCATATGCACCGCGTGTAATTACTATGAACATCAATCCAGATAAAATCCGCGATGTTATCGGGCCTGGCGGTAAAGTTATCAAGAAAATCGTTGAAGATACCGGTGTTAAAATCGATATCGAAGATGATGGCCGCGTAATGATTATGTCCAGCGATGCAGAAGCATCAGCAAAAGCTGTAAAAGCAATTGAAGATATTGTAGCTGAAGTTGAAGTTGGCCGTACCTATCTGGGTAAAGTAGTACGTATTACAGACTTCGGTGCATTTGTAGAAGTGCTGCCTGGCAAAGATGGTTTAGTACACATTTCTCAGCTGGCACTGGAACGCGTGAAAAAAGTAGAAGACGTTGTAAAAATCGGTGATGAAATCATGGTAAAATGTATTGAAATCGATGAAAAAGGTCGCGTAAACTTATCCCGCAAAGTACTGCTGAACAAAGAAGAAAACTAAGGTTTGCAGTCAAACAAAATGAATCAGGCTGTCACTGCAAAGTGGCAGCCTTTTTTCTTACACAAATAAATGTGTGATATTGAATAGGCAGATTAAGGAGAAACTCGTAATGGAAATCAATTTTACAAGAGAAGAAGCGTTAGCGTTATTAAAGAAATACAACAAAGAAAAATTCCACATTGAGCATGCTCTGACACTGGAAGGTGTGATGGGGTGGTATGCCCGTGAATTAGGCTATGGCGATGAAGAACAGTTCTGGCGCATGGCGGGGCTGTTACATGATATCGATTTGAAGCATATCCGACAGAACATTGCAAAAAAGCACCGGAACTGCTGGCAGAATTGAATGCAAGTGATGCACTGGTACATGCAGTTTGCAGCCATGCATACGGTATTTGCAGTGATGTAGAACCAACCCATCAGATGGAAAAAGTAATGTTTGCTGTAGATGAACTGACAGGCTTAATCGGTGCCGGTGTATTGATGCGCCCAAGTAAAACTGTTATGGATATGGAAGCAGACAGCGTGAAACGCAAATTCAAAGACAAACACTTTGCAGCAGGTTGCAGCCGTGATATTATTCGCACCGGCGCAGAACGTTTAGGCTGGGAATTAAACGATTTATTTGCCAAAACCATCTTGGCTATGCGCGATTGCGAAGCAAGCGTTAGAAGCGAATTAGCAGCGTTAGAAGGGTAAAGAAATATAAAGATAATAGAAGCTGTGTCGGACGATTTTCGACATGGCTTTTTTAGATTTGGGGTATAGGTAATATCAATAGGGGGGTATAGAAGAAATCAATTTGTGTATATAAAAAATGGTGATAGAATATATATAAGCGATAAGCGTTAAATACATATTTTATTAAGGAGGAATGTATTATGGGTAAACCATCAGTACACCCAATGGGAACAATTATCTATAAACCGGAAAAATGTTTTAACGGGTATACTTTGTTTCCTGCTTCTGGGCATGGTGCTACGTTGATTGACATGAATGGGGGCGTAGTAAACCATTGGAGAAATCTGCAAGGCTTTCCAAACAAAATGCTGCCGGGTGGACAGATTTTTGGTTCCCGCGGTGAACGAAACAGCACATACGGCTGGCAGGATCAAAAAGATTTGATTCAGGTCGATTGGGATGGTAAGGTAGTATGGGAATTCAATAAAAATGAATACATTGAAGACCCAGGCTATGAGCCGGAATGGATGGCGCGTCAGCACCATGACTTCCAGCGCGAAGGTAATCCGGTTGGGTATTATGTGCCTGGAATGGAGCCTAAAGTAGATAGTGGTAATACATTGATTCTGACACATATTGATGTAACAGTACCACAGATTTCTTTACATCCTTTATGCAGTGACCGTATGATTGAAGTGGATTGGGAAGGCAACATTCTTTGGGATTGGAATGTGCATGAACATTTTGACGAATTAGGTTTTGATGAAGTTGCTAAAAATGTTATGGCAAGAAATCCAAATCTCGTTGGCAATGGACATGGTGACTGGATGCATATCAATTCTATGAGTGTTTTAGGACCGAATAAATGGTATGATGCAGGTGACGAACGGTTTCATCCGGATAATATTATTTGGGATGGTCGTGAAACAAATATTATTGCAATTATTGAAAAGAAAACAGGGAAAATAGTATGGAGATTAGGTCCGGATTACAGTACAGGTAAAGCAAAAGAAATCGGGCAGATTGTAGGGCAGCATCATGCACATATGATTCCACGAGGCTTACCTGGTGAAGGCAACATTCTGATTTATGACAACGGCGGCTGGGCAGGCTATGGCGCTCCAAACCCTGCATCGCCAACCGGTAATAAAAATGCAACACGTGACTATTCCAGAGTTATTGAAATAGACCCTGTGAAAATGGAAATCGTATGGCAGTGCCGTCCAATGGATTTAGGTTATATGCAGCCGTTTTTAGCAGATCATTTCTACAGCTGCTATATTAGTTCCGCTCAGCGTTTACCAAATGGCAATACCTTTATTACTGAAGGATCTGACGGACGACTGTTTGAAGTAACACCAGAAAATGAAATTGTATGGGAATATCACAGCCCATATTTTGCGGATAAAGGTATTACTACGAATATGGTATATCGTGCATATCGGTATCCATATGATTATGTACCACAAGTAGAAAAACCGGTAGAAAAGGCAATTGCACCGGTAGATAATACAGATTTCCGTCTGCCAAATGCGAAGAGCAAAGAATTCCGTAGAATGGTAGAAGTTGAAGGTGTGGAAGGATATGAAGATGTATCCGGTTTCTGCTTAACAATTGAAGAAGAATAATATTTTGTATTATTAGTTGTTCTGTGTATTCGGTGTAAAACATTGAATACACAGAACAGTAAAATTACTATTTTATAAAGAATGTGAGGAGAGAATTATGGGTGAAACTGCAAAAAAAGATAAGGAGTTATTGTATTTAATAATTTATATTGCAATTGCATCTCTTGGCTGGATTATTCCACCGATTGCACCGATTACAGAAGCAGGGATGAAACTGTTAAGTGTATTTATTGCAGCAATTATTGGCTGGTCAGTATCATCTTCAGTTTGGCCTAGTTTATTGACATTTGCACTGCTTCCTTTTACAGGTTTAACCAATTTAGCTGGTGTAATGTCATTAAGCTGGGGCAGCGATACTGTGTTGTTTATGGTATTTATGATGGCGATTATCGCTTTCTTGGAAGTAACAGGGACAACTGCATATATGGCATCTTGGCTGATGAGTAGAAAAATGCTGGAAGGTCATCCATGGCGATTAATTTTCATGATTTTATTGTGCGGTTGGGCATTATCCACGTTCTGCGGGAACTTCCCTGGTCAGCTTTTAACATGGGGCTTCATCTATCAGATTTGCGATATTTTAGGGTATAAGCCTTTTGATAAATTCCCGAACCTGATGATTTTTGGTGTTACCATTATGGGTGCAATCAGCTTATCCACTTTGCCATGGTCCATGAATGCACTGGTTATTTTAGGTTCTTACACAGCTAGCAGTGGTGTTGCAATTAATGCTGCGCATTATGCGATGTATAGTTTACCTGTAGGGTTTATGTGCATTTTCGGCTTCATGCTGTTAGCAAAATTCGTGTTCCGTTTAGATGTGTCTGATTTGAAAAACTTTACACCGGATGCATTTGAAGCGAAAGACAAAGAATTAACAAAAGAACGTAAAATTGGTTTGATTACATTAGCAGTATTCATTATTGTTCTGTTGGTACCTAGTTTATTACCTACTACCAACCCTATTCGTATTGTTTCGGACACAATGGGATTAAGTATTAAAGGTGCGTTAATTTGTTTGGTACTTGTATTTATTAAAGTAGATGGAAAACGTATCTTTGACTTTGAACGTATGGCCATCAAAGGT
>JAGARS010000121.1 GCA_017622155.1 Peptococcaceae bacterium | reverse complement strand
TCTGTTGAGTCGGGGTGGAGGGATTCGAACCCCCGGCCCCATGGTCCCAAACCACGTACTCTACCAAACTGAGCCACACCCCGTCAACCAACGAAAGTTATTATATCTTTTTTCGTTGGATTTGTCAACAGATTTTTTGAGTTTTTTATTGTTTTTTTGAAACTTACAGTTCTCACTGCCAGTCTTTGCATACATCTACCCATGCAGTATAGCCGGAATACTGCTCCAGCTGCGGGATTGTCAGCTCAATAGCGCTGTTTCCGCTTCCGCAAGCAGGATATACTGTGATAAACCGTTTCAAGGATTCGTCCAGATATACCATCACACCTTCATTGATACCAAACGGACACACACCGCCAATGCCATGACCGATAAGCGGTTCTACATCCTCTGCCGCAATCATTTTGGCTTTTACACCAAACTGTGTTTTATATTTTGGATTATCAATGCGGGCATCGCCTGCCGCTACAATCAAGATTGCCTGCCCGTCTACCAGAAACGATAATGTTTTTGCAATACGCTGCGGCTCACAATTTAACGCTGCCGCTGCCAATTCTACAGTTGCACTGGACACATTAAATTCAATAACCTGATCTTCCATACCAAACTGTGCAAAATATGCTCTTCCTCTTTCGATTGACATTTCTCTGCCGCCTTTCCTGTTCTATAAACTGATTTATGCTTTATTGATAAAAAAGCTGACATCCGAAGACATCAGCTTTAGCTTTCATTCGTTTATTCAAACAATGCTGTACTGAAATAACGCTCTGCTGTATCCGGCAGAATTGTAACAACTGTTTTACCTTTGCCCAGTTTTTTGGCCAGCTTTAACGCAGCAGCTACATTGGTGCCGCTGGAAATACCGCACATCAGCCCTTCCAGGCGCGCTAAATCTTTGGCTGTCTTTAATGCTTCATCATCGGTAATGATAACAACATCATCATAAATATGCTGATTCAAAATCGGCGGAATCAAGCCATCACCGATGCCCATCTGAATATGGGTGCCAATCATGCCGCCGGATAAAATAGCTGCATGCTCCGGTTCCACCGCCCAGATCTCCATTTGCGGGTTTGCGGATTTTAAGATTTCCCCTACGCCTGTAATCGTGCCGCCTGTGCCAATGCCGGAACAATACCCGTCAATCACAATGCCTTCGGTCTGTGCCAGAATCTCTCTGGCTGTCTGTGTATGGTGCGCCATCACATTGGCCGGATTTTCAAACTGCTGCGGTACATACACCTTTGGATTTTCTTCTGCCATACGCTGTGCTGCAGCCGCACATTCAGCAATACAAGCACCGATATCGCCTTCATCATGAATCAGTACCACTTCCGCACCATAATTCTGCACCAGCTTGCGGCGTTCTTCACTCACCGAGTCCGGCATAATAATAATACTTTTGTACCCTTTCACTGCTGCCACCAAAGCAATCCCTACACCCTGATTGCCGCTGGTAGGCTCTACGATAATGGTATCTGCATGAATCAGCCCCTTCTGCTCCGCAGCCTCAATCATACAAAATGCCGTGCGGGTTTTGATAGAGCCGCCCACATTTAAACCTTCGAATTTTACCAGTACATCAGCACTATCTGCATCCACCATACGATTCAAGCGAATCATCGGTGTGTTGCCCATAGCTTCTAATATTGTATTGCAAACCTTGTTATTTACAGACATATCTTTTCCTCTTTGCTTTCAGTATCTATTGTACACGAACGGATATATTATACAATAATTGCTCTACCTGAGCAATAGTTTCCGCAACGGTGCCGTTATTGTCAATTACAGCATCGGCATACACCATACGCTCCTCATTGCTCATTTGCGCATGAATACGATTTTGCGCTTCCTCGGCACTGCAGCCGTTGCGTTTCATCAAACGCGCAAGCTGTTGTTCCGGTGATGCAATCACTACCCATACCGTATCCACCAGCGCATAATAGGCTTCATCTTCTAAAAGAAGCGCCGCATCCAGTACAATCACCGGATGATGCTGTAAGGCGTTTATTTGCGATTTAAAGCTTTCTAAAAGGAGTGGCTTGGTGATTGCATTCAGCTTGTGTAATGCGTCTGTATCAGCAAATACAGTGCTTCCCAGCAGTGCACGATTCAGCGTGCCATCAGGCTGTAAATATTCCGCACCGAACACCTCAACAATCTGTGCCAGGCCTTTCGTGCCCGGCTCTACAATCTGGCGAGCCACAACATCGCCATCAATAACAGGAATGCCTTTTTCCTGCAAATACGCACTGATTACAGATTTGCCACAGGCAATCCCTCCGGTAAGACCAATAATTGCCGCTGTATGCGCTGTCATAACTGCCGCCCCCTTTTGTTTTCATTCACGATATCGATTATACAATAAATATAGAAAAAGCACTACAG
The DNA here is from genome assembly GCA_017622155.1 of Peptococcaceae bacterium. Taxonomy (GTDB): domain Bacteria; phylum Bacillota; class Peptococcia; order Peptococcales; family Peptococcaceae; genus UBA7185. Next base: position 3,586 of record JAGARS010000121.1, on the reverse strand, counting down.
AAAACCGATAGTATAAATATCTTAAATAAACAGAATTCGTATCATGCCCAGCGTAATAAGCATAATGCCCGGCAGCAGATTCAGCTTACGGTACTGCGGCACTTCTCCGGCACGACCGCCCCAGATGTATCCTGCCGATACTAACAAAAACGCAAACGATAATGTGCAGATGCTTACCCACAGCACAGAGAAACCCATAAGGGCAATACATACCCCTGCGCCGAAAGAATCCATAGCCAGAGCAAACCCCAGCCATACAGCCTCTTTGCTGTTGATTTGCCCGGAATGATCTAAATCTGCATGCTGCGGATTGTTCATGATTTTGATCATCACATCCAGCCCGGGCACACGCCATTGAAACAGCGGTGTTTCTGAAACACATGCACTGTCAGTTTCATCGGTGCACAGTTCCTCCACACGTTCTTTACGAAGCTCCATAATACTGCGCACCAGAAAAAACACACCAAGACACACCAGCATGCTTTCCCCAAACAAATGAATCTGCTCTCCGGGGATAATGCCCTCCAACAGCCGGCCCAGACACATCGATACCGCTATAGCGATACCGGAACAACAGCTGATAATCACCCGGCCGTACCAGGGCAGCACTACATGGCGCATCCCATAGGCCAGCCCCACACCTAAACAGTCAATACTTAAAATAACTGCCAGCAATATTGTAAACAACAAAACAATCGCCTCCAATCTCCTGTATTACTATATGGAAATCAGAGGCGACAAGTGCATACTTGTTATTCAGTTTTATACCCGCTGCATATCGTACCAGTCAAACCCTACATTCACATCGATTTTCAGCGGCACATCCAGCGTAACAGCGTTTTCCATGCATTCTTTCAGAATTACAATCAGCCCTGCAATTTCTGCCGGCGGCACTTCAAAAATCAGCTCGTCATGCACCTGCAGCAGCATTTTGGATTTCATTTTGTGCGCTTTGATATTTTCCTGCACTTTCAGCATGGCAAGCTTAATAATATCGGCAGCAGTACCCTGAATCGGGCTGTTGACCGCTGTGCGCTCCGCAAAACTGCGCAGATTGAAATTTTTGCTGTTGATATCTTTGATATATCGTTTTCTGCCCATCATGGTTTTGCTGACACCGGTAAGTCTGGTATCTTGTACAGTATTGTCAATCCACTGTTTGACACCGCTGTAGCGTTCAAAATAACTGCTGATATATTCTCTGGCCTGGCTGCGGCTGATGCCAAGCTCTTTGCTCAGCCCAAACTCGGTCTGCCCGTAAATGATGCCGAAATTTACCGCTTTGGCATTGCGGCGCATTTCTTTGGTTACTTCCTCCATCGGTACGCCAAATACTTCCGATGCAGTACGGCGATGAATATCTTCATTGTTTTTGAAACTGTCCATCAGCACAGGATCCTGGCTCATATGGGCCAGCACGCGCAGCTCAATCTGAGAGTAGTCGGCCGCTACCAGCACATACTCCGGATGGGACGGCACAAATGCTTTGCGAATCCGTTTGCCTTCCTCTGTCTTAATCGGGATATTCTGCAGATTTGGCTCTGTACTGCTCAAACGCCCTGTGGCAGTAATGGTCTGATTGAATGTGGTGTGCACTTTGCCTGTATCCGGACGCACCAGTTTCAAGATGCCATCGATATAAGTGGATTTCAGCTTGGTTAGCTGACGATATTCCAGAATATCCTTGACAAATTCATATTCTTCAGCCAGCGTATCCAGTACTTCCGCATCGGTAGAATAGCCTGTTTTGGTTTTCTTAATTACCGGCAGGCCCAGCTTTTCAAATAAAATCACACCAAGCTGCTTAGACGAATTCAAGTTAAATTCTTCACCGGCAGTATCATACAGCTTTTGTGTCAAAGCCTCAATGCGTGTGTTTAATTCTTTGCCCAGCTCTTCCAGATATGCTCTGTTGATTTTTACCCCTTCATACTCAAGCTCCGGCAGCAGTTGAGAAAGAGGCAATTCTATCTTCGCATACAATTCCAGCAGCCCTTCTTCATCCAGACGGTCTACCAAAGGCTCACTCAGCACAAAAATCCCTTTCAGCAGGCCAAATAAATGCTCATTCGGTTCTTCCGGCAATACCAAATCATACTGCTCTGCCAAAAGCGCCTCTGTGCTCAAATCCTTTCGTTCCGGATTTAAAAGATATGCAATCAGCGCACTGTCCCACAAAATCATCTTGCTCTGAATACCCACTGCCCGGAAACAGGAATACAGCTTCTTGGCATCATCGGTCATTACCAGAATATCCTCGGCTTCCATCCACGGACGCAAAATTTCCGCCGCAGCTGCAAAATCTTCTCCATGTGCATCAGTCAGTGCAATACTATATGGCTGATCCGCTACAAACAACCCAAGGCGAGTTACCTTCGCATCCAGAATATTTCCATCGGTTGTTTCCGCAATCAGAATAATTGTTTTAACAGGCTGCTGCATATGATATGCCACCGCATCTTCCAGTGCTGTCATATCATGCAGTATGATGCCTTTTTTCACCTGTATCGGCTCAACAGGCTCTGCAGCGGCAATATTTGCGGCATCCAATTCAGCAAACACCGCCTCTGCTTCCGCCGCATCCACAGCAATGCCTTGCCCTTCTGCAATCAAATCCTGCACCACATTGGAAAAGATGGCATCAATATCAGCAGGCGCTGCCATTTCTGTCACATAGCCTTCCGGCGCTTCCGGCATAATTTTATCTAAATCTTTTAACAAGCTTTTCAGTTCCAGATCTTTATACAGCTGCACCAAAGCCGGACGATTAAACGGATGGCGGCGAAGAGCATCCTCACTCAATTCCAGCGGCACTTCACAGTAAATGGTCGCCAGCTGCTTGCTCAAATGCGCCATGTCTTCGTTGTCGCGCAGCTTATCGCCCAGTTTTTTGCCCTTAAAATCATCCAAATGCTGATACAGCTCTTCAATGGTGCCATAATCATGCAGCAGTTTTAATGCGGTCTTTTCCCCTACACCCGGCACGCCCGGAATATTGTCGGAACTATCCCCCATCAGCCCTTTTAAATCACGAATCTGGTCCGGCACCAGATTGTATTCCGCCTGAAAATTGGCATAATCATACATGCCCAGTTCGCTGATACCTTTTTTCGTCAGGTGTACACTGGTTTTGTCGGTAATGAGCTGCAAGCTGTCCTTATCCCCGGTAACAATGACACTCTCAATATCCTGCTGCTCGGCCCATTTCACCATAGTACCGATAATATCGTCACCTTCATAGCCTTCCTGCTCAAAAATCGGGATATTCATAGCACGCAGCACATCTTTGATAATACCCATCTGATCACGAAGCTCTTCCGGCATCCCTTTGCGCTGCGCCTTGTACTCCGCATACTGTTCATGGCGAAACACCTTGCGGCTTACATCAAATGCCACTGCCAGATAATCGGGCTGTTCCTGCTGAATCAGCTTTTGCAGCATATTGGTAAACCCGTACACTGCATTGGTGATAATCCCTTTTGAATTGCTCAGCATATGAATGGCATAAAATGATCTATTGGCAATGCTCTTGCCATCTATCACAACAAATAATTTCATACGCATCCCTCGATTCTAACATATTCTT
>JAGARS010000120.1 GCA_017622155.1 Peptococcaceae bacterium | reverse complement strand
TAAAACAACACGATAAAGTACCATAACAATAAGAACAGGATTGTTTCGTAATCATGTGACCCAATGATAGCGAAACAATCCTGACTTTTTTATTGCTCCATTTGTTTGGCTAAAAATGATGCGGCAGTTTCCGCCAGCTTTAATTCCAGTTCGCCCAGTTTTGCAGAGGTGTCTTTCGACGCAATGATCACACTGCCGATTGGATCCCCTTCTGCAATAATCGGTGCTATAATCTGTGTATGCAGCGTTCGTTCGATACCGTTGTCGCTGGTGCCGCGAAATAAAGCATGAATACCGGTATCAGACACAGACACCGCTTTGCGCTCTTCCATCACTTTTTCAGCAGCAGCACCGATAGACTGGTTCAAAAATTCTTTCTTTGACCCGCCCGCTACCGCAATCACCTGGTCGCGGTCGGTGATAAGCGTCAGGTATCCGGTGGCTTCGTATAACGAATCGGCATATTCCTGCGCAAACTCGCCTAACTCACCGATGGGCGAATACTTTTTCAGAATCACTTCTCCATCATGGTCCACAAAGATTTCCAGCGGGTCCCCCTCGCGAATTCTCAAAGTACGACGGATTTCTTTCGGAATGACCACCCTGCCCAGGTCATCAATTCTACGCACAATGCCAGTTGCTTTCATTTGCAATTGCTCCTTTCAGATGTTCGTTGTTTCCTGCTACATAAAGTATTTGCTTTTTGGCAAAATATATGTATTGTGTTTCTGTACAAAATATGGAAGAGGACTGTATATTGCTGCTGGTTTTGCTATAGATATATTTATGGAAGAAATATGAGATGGCAAAGTGCAGTGCCCTGTGCTATAATCAAGCAGGAAAGCGGGGATACTGTTGTCATGCCGGTAAACGATAATTCGGCTGAAAGGCGGTATCATCATGCGGAAACTTATGTGTAAGCTGATGCACTGGGTGAAAACCTGTGCGGCAATGGCGATAGCGTTTGCTTTACTTGCAGCAGTACTGCTGACTGCAGGCGGATATCAGACTTATCAGCGAGCATTGTCGGAACGTCCCATTGCAGCGGTGATTCGAGATATTCAGGCACAGGCTTCTTATATCAGTTTGTCACAGGTGCCGCAGATTTATAAAAATGCTGTGCTGGCTGTGGAGGATCCGCGGTTTTATCAGCATAAAGGGATAGATCTGCTGGCCATTGCAGAGGCTGTGGTGCGTGATATTCGGGAACGCAGGCTGGCAGCAGGAGGCAGTACCATTACGCAGCAGTTGTGCAAAAATCAGTTCTTTACACAGAAGAAACTGTTTACACGAAAAATTGCAGAAGTGTTTATGGTGCGAGAGATTGAACAGCATTGTACCAAAGACGAGATATTGGAGCTGTATATCAATAGTATTTACTATGGCAATGGATATTACACGCTGGCTGATGCCGGTGCCGGATATTTCGGCAAAGCGGTAGCGGAGCTGAATGCATGGGAATGTACTTTGCTGGCCGGGCTGCCCAATGCGCCGTCAGCATATGCACCTACCAAAAATCCTGAACTTGCACGAAAGCGGCAGGCTCAAGTGCTGGATGCAATGGTAAAGCATAAATTTCTGACAGCGCAGCAGGCAAAAGAAATATTACAGCAGTGTCCGGAAAATTTTTTATAAAAAATAATTTATTTCGGGAACTTTTTCTGCATCTTTTACGTTTATAGAATGGCATCGTAATTTGCGGTGCTGTTTATAAAATAAAACAACTATTAAAAATTCAAAGGAGATTCAAACAATCATGAAAAGAAACATGAAAAAAATTGCAAGTGTATTATTGGTAGCAATGCTGGCTCTGTGCCTGGCTGCTTGTGGCGGTGGCAAAGACAGCAACGCAGGTACTGTGGAAATTGCTGATGCTGCTGAAATCCTGACCACTGTATGGGGCGCTTATGAAGAAGATGAAATGTTCCCTGTTGGCGGCGGTGACTCCGAAAACATGAGCATGGAAGGTCCTGCAAAATTTGACGTAAGCAAAGCAGAAGAGTTGGAAGCACTGTTAAACTTCCCTGCTGCATCTGCTGATAAAATTGATGACGCAGCTTCTATGATGCATATGATGAATGCAAATACATTCACAGCTGGTGCTTACCATGTAGCTGACGCAGCTGATATGAGCGCAGTTGTAGATGCTATCAAAGATAAAGTAATGAACAACCACTGGATGTGCGGTTTCCCTGAAACTCTGATTATCGTACAGGTAAGCGACAGCTATGTAGTATCCGCATATGGCAATGGCGAACTGATCGACACCTTCCAGACCAAACTGCTGGCAGCTTACGAAGGCGCTGCTGAAGTAGTTGTAGAAGAAAGCCTGATGTAATTCCATCATGGTATTCTCCAGTATTCCATTTTTATATTATTTTTTGCCGGTAGTGCTGTTGTGTTATGCAATTGCACCGGCAAAATGCAAAAACATGGTCTTGCTTTTAGCAAGCCTTGTTTTTTATGCGTGGGGTGAGCCAAAGCTTGTACTGCTGATGGCAGTTTCCGTGATACTGGGCTATTTATTTGGCCTTCTGATTGAAAAATATCGCGGTACAGCGAAGGCCAAATATTGTATGATTGCTTCTGTAGTCATCAGTGTGGGCTTTCTTGGCTATTTCAAATACGCTGACTTTTTTATCAGTAATGTCAATGCGGCAACGGGGCTTTCCCTGCCGCTTTTGAAAGTGGCATTGCCAATCGGTATCAGCTTTTACACATTTCAGCTGATTAGCTATATCATCGATGTATATAGAGGAAATGCCGCAGCGCAGCGAAATTTTTTGAATCTGGCTACTTATATTGCCATGTTTCCGCAGCTGATTGCAGGGCCGATTGTGCGTTATACCGATATTGCCGAACAGCTAAAAAAAAGAGTGCATCGGTTTGATGACATTGCATACGGCATTCGCCGTTTCATCGTTGGTTTATCCAAAAAGGTGCTCATTGCCAACCAATTGGGCGAACTGTGCGATATTTTTCAGTCATCCGGTGAACAGTCCGTACTGTTTTTCTGGATGTATGCGGTATCCGTATCGCTGCAGATTTACTTTGACTTCTCCGGCTACAGTGATATGGCCATTGGGCTTGGGCGTATGTTTGGGTTCAAATTTATGGAGAACTTCAACTACCCTTATATTTCGAAAAGCGTCACAGAATTCTGGCGCAGATGGCATATCTCGCTGGGAAGCTGGTTCCGGGATTATATCTATATCCCGCTGGGCGGCAATCGCGTGAGCAAAGGCCGTCACCTGTTCAATATTTTTGTGGTGTGGTTTCTCACCGGGTTCTGGCATGGGGCAGCATGGAACTTTATCATCTGGGGGCTGTATTTTGCACTGCTTTTGGTAATTGAAAAGTTCTTTATGCTGAAATATATGGAACGTATGCCGAAAGTACTGGTACATGGCTATGTGCTGCTTGCCAGTGTCATCAGCTTTGTCATTTTTGATGCGGCGGATATGGGTGCAGCGTTTGCCTATATCGGGGCTATGTTTGGCTTCGGTGATATTCCGCTTATCACAGCAGAAACATTGTACTATCTGCGCAGTTATGCTATTTTGCTGATATTGGCTCTTGTAGGCGCTACTCCTGCGGTGAAACAGATTGCCAGCAAAATAATGACTGCACAATGGACAGAAAGCACTTTGGGTACGGCAGCTGCAACCATAGTAGAATTGGCTGTGCTGATAGCACTGTTTATCATTTCCACAGCATTTCTGGTGGACGGCTCATTCAATCCGTTCCTGTATTTCAGATTTTAAGGAGGCGGCATAGCATATGAAACAGAAAAAACATATGATATATACCTGTGTATTTGCAGTGCTGTTCTTCGGATTATCTGTTGTCTGCTGGCTGAAACCTGCCGACGCCTTTTCGGCTACAGAACGTCGTCCATTGGATCAGTTTCCGACATTGAATGCACAGACACTGGCAAACGGCAGCTTTATGAGCAAATTTGAGGAATACACGTTGGATCAGTTTCCATTGCGTGATGAGTTTCGCAGTATCAAAGCGGTGGTAAGCAAATATGTGCTTGGGCAGAAAGATAACAACGGCATCTATATTGCTGATGATTACATTAGCGAGCTGGAGTATCCGCTGAACGAAAAAGCACTGCAGCAGGCGGTGAACAAGTTTGCCTCCATTTACGATACGTATATGAAAGATTCCGATGTACAGGTATATTATGCCATGATTCCGGACAAGAATTATTTTTTGGCAGAGCAGAATGGCTATCCTGTACTGGATTACGATGCACTGCGCGACAAAATGCATGCCGGGGCAGACTATATGCAGTATATTGACATCTTCCAGCTGCTTTCCATTGAGGACTATTACAAAACAGACACCCACTGGCAGCAGCATTGTATTGTAGATGTGGCTGAACATTTGGCCGGTGCTATGGGGGCGAATGTAAACACAGAATATACAGCACAGACCCTGGACAACCCATTCTATGGCGTATATTATGGCCAATTGGGCCTGCCTGTAGATGCAGACACCATTACCTATCTGACCAATGACACATTGGACAACTGCATCGTGTATGACCATCAGAATAATAAACCCATGTCTATGTACGATATGGACAAAGCCGTAGACCGTGACCCGTACGAAATGTTCCTGGGCGGTTCCTTGTCGGTTATTACCATTGAAAATCCGAATGCCGATACAGACAAAGAGCTGGTTATCTTCCGTGATTCCTTCGGCAGCAGCATTGCGCCGTTGCTGGCAGAAGGCTATGCCAAAATCACACTGCTGGATGCCCGTTATTTGCACCAGAGCATGATTGGCAGCTATGTCACATTTGACAATCAGGACGTATTATTCCTGCACAGCACCTCCGTGCTCAACAACGAAACAGCATTCAAATAAGCATATAAATGGATAAAACCGTACTTGTGAGAAAAAATCTCGCAGGTGCGGTTTTTATTATGCGAAAAGCATGTAAAAATCAAAAGTTTTATACATTGCAATGCATAAAACTTTTGATTTTTGGAGAGCTTTTGTATATACTATGATATATAAGGATAGATATTAAATCTGG
>JAGARS010000119.1 GCA_017622155.1 Peptococcaceae bacterium | reverse complement strand
GTTGTTGATTTCCCAATCTGTCAGATACAGCAGTGCCGCCTGCTCTGCCATACGCAGGTTGGAAGCATCCACTTTTTTCTGTGCATCACCTATATAACCTGTCACAGTCGGTACAAGCGCTGCTGTCAGTATACCCATAATTACCAGCACCACAATCAGCTCTACCAAGGTAAAACCACTTTTGCTCTGCAGTTTCTTCTGCATCTGTTTTTTTAAATTTTTCATTTCTCTCACCTCCTTGCACTGCCACTATAACACCGCACAAGGCAAAAAGAAACGCGCAAATTCCCCGCTGTTCCGCTCTTTTTCGGCATTGCAGGGATTCTAAAATCAGCGTGCGCGACAGAAGATTTCACAATTCCGCCAAAAGCAGCACCGTCATACAAAATTGTGACACACTGCGACAAAAAGTGCGAAATTGTAATACGAGAAAGAAACGATTTGCCATAAAAAATATTGGGAGAATTATTATACTGAGGAAGCTTAACTCGCCATAACGAAAGAACAGGTAATAATACAATTTCCGAATTCGATTTTGGGATGGAGAGCAAGGCAGATTTATTTTTGCTGAGATGGACAGGATGTCCGACCGAAGAAAACAAATCAAGTTGATGTCCAGAGCCAATGAGGAAAGGAATTTGGTAAACTGCCTGTTCTAAATACTGTTTTGAACGCATTTTACAGCAAAAAACAAAAAGTTATCCACAGAAATTTGTGCACAATTCACAAATTCCGTGGATAACTCTGTGGAAAAGCACCTCAACATACCGAAACAATCGGCTTTTGCAAGCAAATTATTTGGTCATCATCGTGCGAATGATTTTCATTTTTTTCTGATGTGGCGGATAACGCAATGGCAGCTCAATTTCATTAGACTGTTTCAGAATCACTTTGGTATGCGAGAATGTATCAAACCCGGCTTTCCCGTGATATGCACCGCCAAAGCCGCTCTGCCCTACACCGCGCAGCGGCACATTGGTATTGTTGTTGTGGAAAATAGTATCGTTGATACAGCCGCCGCCAAAAGAAATATTCTCCATAATCAGCTGTTTCACACCCGGGTCACGGGTGAACAGATACAATGCCAACGGTTTTGGATGACGGCCAACATAAGCAATCGGCTGACTTAATTTATCAAACGGAATGATTGGCAAAATTGGCCCGAAGATTTCTTCGTTCATCACTTTGCTGTCGAACACATCCATTTTCACCAGCAAAGTCGGTTCCATTTTGCGCTTATCTTTATCATAGTTCCCGCCATACAATACAGTTCCTTCTTCCAGATATCCGACAAGGCGATCAATCTGTGTTTCATTGATGATACATGGATAATCCGGATTATTAAACACACCATTTGGATAGAACTCATCCAGATAGTACTGCATATAATCAATCAGTTCGTTCATTTTGGAGCGAGCTACCAATACATAGTCCGGCGCTACTGCTGTCTGACCGCAATTGAGGCATTTACCCCAAATAATACGTTTGGCAGCCACTTTGATATCTGCACTTTCATCTACGATACACGGGTTTTTCCCACCCAGCTCCAGTGTTACTGATGTCAAGTGCTCCGCAGCTGCATGCATCACATATTTGCCGATCTCCTGACTGCCGGAGAAGAAAATATGGTCAAATTTTTCTTTCAGAAGCTCACGGCCAACTTCTGCACCGCCAATAAAGAAACGCACATGATCTTTTTCAAAAGTTTCTTTGATAATGGTTTCTACAATTTTCTGTGTTTTCGGAGCCAAATCCGATGGTTTGATAGCAACACAGTTGCCCGCTGCTACCGCTGCAATCAATGGCGAAAATACCATCTGCACCGGATAGTTCCAAGGCACAATAATCAGCACCAGCCCCAATGGTTCTACATGGGTTTCCAGCTTGCCCGGATACTGATGAATGCTGCCGCCTTCTGCAGATCTATTTTCTGCCCATTTCGGCAGATGTTTAATTGCATTGTTCAATTCGTTGTACACCATACCGATTTCGGTGGTAAACGCTTCAAATTCCGACTTGCCCAGGTCATCTGCCAGAGCCCAGAATAAATTATCTTCATATTTTTTAATGGTTTTTTTCAGCAGTTTTAACTGATGAATACGCCATTCAATGTCCATAGTTACACCACTGCGAAAATATTTTCGCTGATTTTGTAAAATTTCTTTCAGTGATAAAGATTCACTCACGATGAAATCCCCCTTTGCGGTCGATTGTTGATTTATTGTACTGTCATATCGGCAGCATTATCCACACTATTATTTATACCAGATAAAATCAGTTTGCGCAACTGCTTTGCAAACATTTCATCCTGTTCTTTTGTACGTTTTGCAGGGCCTTTGGTGCGTCCACCACTGCGTCTGATTTTCTGCCCCATATGACGGCTTGCCAACAGGCTGTCAATATTGCCTTCATGGTACACCATACCATTCTGGTTTAATACAACGCTTTTTCGCGCCAGACACATAGCTGCCAAGCCATAATCCTGTGTAATAACAATGTCGCCGTTCTGTACCATGTTCACCAACGCAAAATCAACGCTGTCTGCGCCCTGTCCTAATACAACAGTACGGGCACCTTCTCGATTGAAATAGTGTGCCGTATCGCACAGCAAAATACACTCCAGCTGAAACGCGCGGGCAAGTTCAATGGCAATATCCACCACCGGACAAGCATCTGCATCAATTAATATACGCATATGCTGCTAATTTCCCCTTCCTTCATTTGCTTTCTCTTATTATATAAAATTTTTCTGCTGTAATAAAGTGCATTCCGGCAATTTATCGCTTTTTGTAGGTACATTTATACGCATTTTTTCACTTATAAAGCAGGCTCCCCAATTGGAGAGCCTGCTTAGTTGTAATTATGATTCTTTTTTAGCGTTCGTTTTCAACTGCATTTTTCTTATTTAGTTGAAACGTCTGCGTGTGATTACCAGACCAGCTGCTGCCAGTGCCATCATTACCATGAATGGAACTGCATTTGTATTGTCACCGGTTGGAGGAGCATCGCCTAATGGGATGTCTTCTTCTTCAATGATTTCACCCGGGATATCTACCATTGGCACTTCCGGTTCCTCAATTACTACAGGTTCTTCCGGAATTACAGGTGGTTCATCAGGAATTACCGGTGGTTCGTCTGGAATTACCGGTGGCACGTATGGTGGTACATACGGCGGTACGTATGGAGGGTCTTCTGGATCCGGTTCTACTGGTGGAGGAGGTGGTGGCGGCGGATTATCTTCATAGATATTGTTGAACAGATAAGTATCTGCACTTGCCTTATCCATTTCTCTCGGCGCCACATATCTGCCTTCCATTTCCTCTATGCCGTTCACTGTAATCTCAGTGCCTACATAATTTTCGAATGCCCAGTCAATTTCGCTGATACTGTATTCGATTTCCGCTTTGTCTGCTGCTTCGATGGCGAATACATAACCGGTATCTTTCAACAGTTCGAAGTTGATTGCGTAGGTCATGGTTTCTTCATCGTACAGTGCACTGTCGGTATCCAGTTCCATTACGATTGCTTCCAGGCCGCTGCCTGCAGTCGGTGTCATTGTAATCTTGATTGCAGATGGAGTTGTTACATCTGCTGCGATAAAGTCTGCGATTGCCTGTTCAGTTGCTGCTACCAGAGCATCGGCTTCGCGCACATCACGTTCAGCCTGTAATAAATCTTCCGCATCTGTTCTGTTGAATTTCAGTGCAGATGGCGTGCTGCTCTGCTGCTCTTCATTCAGCATATTCAGGAATACGCTTGCTTTGTTCAGGTTTTTGAAATCATCCGCCAACGCCTTGATTGCTTCGATAATACGTTCAATCGCGTCTGCTGCATCTGCAGCCGGTGTGAAGTCCATGAACAGTGCAGAGCTTGTGGTACTGCGTTTTACAAGAATATCACCATCATTGTCAACGATTGTGTACTTGTATGCAGAACCTGTGGTGTATTCATAAGCACTGCCTGTAGTTACTTCTGGCTCATCATAGTACACTTCTTCTGCCATGATGAACTGATATGCAGAACCTGTGGTGAATGCTACTGCATTCTGTCTAAACAGTCTTTCCGCTCTCGCCAGCTCTTCATTGGCTGCGTTCAGCTCTTCCAGAGCCTCATCTCTTGCATCTTCCAGTTCGGATTTCTGGTAAACTTTCATGGAATCCCATTCGTTTACAGTTGCTTTTACTTTCAGCAGGAATCCGTATACTGTATCGTCTGCCGGCACCATCTGGTCACCGCCGCTTACAGCTTTGCTTACGCTGAACTGCCCTGCTTCACCTACATACAGTGTGTTGGTGATGTCGTAGCCGTTGGCTGTCGGTACTACCAAGGAGAGGTATCCGTCAATCGGAACTTCTTTTACTGTGTAGTTGTAAGCTATGCCATTTTCATCATACATATCCAGGTTGTCGAAACTGTACTGCCAGTTCATATCTGCTGTTATTTCTACTTCATCGATTGCTTCGCCATTTTGGTACAGCTCAACAATTACGCTTGTCGGTAATACAGTACCTTCAGGAGCAATCCATTTCTTTTCGCCGGAGATGGTTACGAACTGTTCTTCATCACTGTAGGTGTTGGTAATGTCGATGATACGATCTTTACCGTCCACTCTCATTTCGTAAGAAGGAACATAACCGTCTGCTTTGCGTTCAGCCAGCTGGTACTGATACATATGACCATCTGTTAAATCGTAGGATTCCAGACGTTCAAATTTGTATTCAGTAATGCCAGGTGCTAATGTTACTTCGTCAAACTTTTCGCCATCTCTGAACAGGTCGATTACGATTTCAGGATGATTGATACCTTCCGGAGCGATCCAGGTTTTGGTACCGCTGATATCGAAATATTTCTGTTCGATGGTGTTGGTGATGTTGAAACCGTTAATTGTTGTTGTGTAATTCTTAATCGGTTCTTCTTCTACTGTGTAAACAATTGGTGTACCGGAATCTTTATATTTCGGAAGATTTTCAAATTTGTAAGTCCAGCTGTTGGCTTTTGCCTCGCCATCAACAATCACGCTGTCAATTATCTGTCCATCTGCTAACAGATTTACGGTAATTTCGCCAGGGCGTTTGCCCGCTTCGTTATTGTTGTCTACCCAGTATTTTGCACCGCTTACATTTGTAATTTCAGGTGTGTAGCTGTTGGTGATGGTGTAGCCATCTACAGACTTGGTATAACCATCCGGTACATCCAGTTCGTCTACTGTGTAAACAATGGCTCTGCCGTTTGCATATACTGCTAAGTCTGTGAAGGTGTGAGTCCAGTTATTGTCTGCGTTCAATACCGCTGTCGCTGCAGCAATGTCGTTCGCCTTCAGCTGAACTTCGATACTTTCAGGTCTTGCACCGTCCTGATTGTTGACATCGTTCCAAACTTTGTTTACCGTTACGCTTGTGAAGTTCACTGCACGGGTATTGGTAATGGTGTAGCCGTCAACTGCATCGCCTGTAATCGCTGCTGTATAACCAGTTACCGCTACTTCTTCTACTGTGTAGGCAATTTCTTTACCGGCTTTGAATTTATCCAAGCCTGTAAATTCATATGCCCAGCCATTGCCTTCGTTTAATGTCGCAGCTGCTTTTTCTACACCGTCTGCTAACAGTTTCACTGTAATGCTGTCAGGTCTGAAGCCTTCTGCGTCATTGCCATCGTT
>JAGARS010000118.1 GCA_017622155.1 Peptococcaceae bacterium | reverse complement strand
TGTCCGGATACAAAAGTGTATGTATTCTACATGGATGTACGTACACCGGGTAAACTGTATGATGAATTCTATAATCGTACCCGTGAGGAGTATGGTGTAGAATATATCCGCGGCAGAGTGAGCAAGATTTATCAGGATGGCGAAAGCTTGATTGTAAAAGGGGAAGATACTTTGCTGGGTCGTCAGGTTGAAATTGAGGCAGATATGGTAATTCTGGCTAATGCAATGATTCCAAATCCTGATTCTGAGCGCATGGCGCAGATTGTAGGGATTGGCTATGACAAAGATGGCTGGTTTACAGAATCTCATCCAAAATTAGGGCCTGTAGAAACCCATACTGCCGGTGTATTTCTGGCAGGGGCTTGTCAGGGGCCGAAAGATATTCCGGACTCTGTAGCTCAGGCAGGTGCAGCTGCTGTAAAAGTATGCGCATTATTAAGTAAAGACCGCTTGGAAACTGAACCGACAGTATCCAAAGTAGACAATAAATTATGTTCCGGCTGTGGATTGTGTGTGCCGGTATGTCCATACAAAGCTATCAGTCTGGAAACCATTCAGGAACGTGTTGCAGGGAAAACCATTGAACGTCAGGTAGCCAATGTCAACGGCAGTCTGTGTCAGGGCTGCGGTGCATGTACAGTAACCTGCCGAAGCGGTGCTGCCAACCTGAAACACTTTACAAATGCACAAATCTTAGCGGAGGTGGATGCTTTATGTCAGACAATTCTGTAGAAACCGTAAAAGACACAGCAGAAAATTTTGAACCAAAAATTCTGGTTTTTGCATGCAACTGGTGTACTTATGCCGGTGCAGACCTGGCAGGTACCAGCCGTTTACAGTATCCGCCAAATGTACGTGTTTTGCGTGTGCCATGCTCCTGCCGTGTTAATCCGCAGTTTGTTATCCGTGCATTCCAGCGCGGAATTGATGGTGTGCTGGTAGCAGGGTGCCATCCCGGTGACTGCCATTACACCACAGGCAATTATTATACACGTCGCAGATTTTTGCTGATTAATCGTATGATGGAATATATGGGTATTGACCCGAAACGGTTCCACACTCGCTGGATTTCCGGTGCTGAAGGGCCAAAATTCCAGCAGGTAGTAACGGAAATGATTGAAGAAGTCAAAGCAATCGGTCCAAACCGCAAATTGCGTGACGATATGAAAGTAACAGTAAATACACCAAGCACCGATGAAATTGTTGCATCGGTAGAATCTGATACAAAGGTGGTGGATGACAATGCCTAATACCTTTGCGGAAATTCAGAATGAAATGCGAAATATAGCAAAAGAGCTGCTGGAAAGCGGTGAAGCTACTATGGTAATCGGCTGGGAAAAAGGTGCATTGCCATATCAGAGCACTCCGGTGATGATTCGTTCTGCAGAAGATGTAGATAAATTGATTTGGGATGAATACTGTCAGCAGAATTTGAGCACCTATCTGATTGACTATATTTACACAGATGAAAAAGTAGCAATTTTTGCGAAAGGATGCGACACCAGAGCATACAATCGTCTGATTCAGGACAATCGCATCAAAGCGGAAAAATCTATTGTGATAGGTGTACCTTGCTTGGGTATGAAAAATGCACGAGAAGCGGCAAAATTGCCGGAAGGTGCGGAAGTGCCTATGGCCAATGCATGTAAAGAATGTCGTTATCCAAATCCGGTGACGTTTGATCGCAAAATTGGAGAAGATGTGACACCATGGTGTACCGAACGTGATTTCTCTGACGTGGAAGCTATCGAAGCTTTAAGTGCTGACGAAAAATATGCCTTCTGGCAGAGTCAGTATACCAAATGTATTCGCTGCTATGCCTGCAGAAATATCTGCCCGGCATGCAATTGCACCAGCTGTATTTTCGATCAGAGTGCATCGGGATGGTGCAGCAAAGATGTGAATGCATCAGAAAATCAGTTTTATGGTGTAACACGTGCATTCCATGTAGCAGGGCGCTGTATTGAATGCGGGCAGTGCGAAATGGTATGTCCATCGGAAGTGCCAATTATGCTGATGAACAAGAAATTTATTAAAGATATTGACAGCCTCTTCGGTGCACATGAAGCAGGGATTGATATTGATACTCCGGCTCCGCTCAGTCACTTCTCTGTATCTGACCCGGAAGAATTTATGTAAGGAGGGGTAAAGCGTGAAATTTATCGAAAAAACAAATTTAACATCTCTGTTAGCGCAGTTAGATGCCCAGTATCGTTTGCTGGTGCCGGTTGATTATCATGGTTTAACGCAGTTTGCTCCTTACAGTCAGGTGGATAGCGGTGTATCGCAGCTTTATCTGGATGGTAATGTAACCGTATCGCCAAAAACAGTATATCTGCCACAGTCTGAAGCAATGTATAAATTCAGTGCGCAAGGTAAAAAACTGGCCATTGAGGAGATGCCGCCGCTAGATCGCATGCAGGTGCTGTTTGGTGTACGTCATTGTGATACCAAGGCAATTCAGTGTTTGGATAAAGTGTTTTTAGATGATACATTTGCTGATCCGCAGTACAAAGACAAAAGAGACAAAACAATCGTGTTCTCTTTGGCCTGCAACAATCCGAAAGCTACCTGTTTCTGTGAATCTATGGGTATTGACCGTGCACATGCAGAACAGAGTGTAGCCGATGTACAGGTGTACGATTTAGGTGAACGTTATGGGTTTGAGGCGGTTAGCGACAAAGGGCAGGCGTGTTTGAATGCGTTAAACGGCATGACAGATGGAGAAGCCAAATTGCCGGAGCAAAAACCGCAGAGTATTTCTTTTGATGCGCAAGGGCTGCCTGAAAAACTGAAAGAGATGTTTGATCATCCAATCTGGGATGAATATGCATTTAAATGCTTGAATTGCGGTACTTGCAGCTATATTTGTCCAACATGTCACTGCTTTGATATCAACAATAAAATGCGCGGCACTACAGGGCTCAAACTGCGTACATGGGACAGCTGCATGTTTGGCGAATATACCCAGATGGCAGGCGGGCATCAGCCGCGTCCGGGCAAAAAAGAACGTGTGCGTAACCGTTTCCTGCACAAACTGCAGTATTTTAATGAAAAACACAATATGTCTTTGTGTGTAGGATGTGGCAGATGCATTGCAAAATGTCCGGTGAATATGGATATTACGAAATTTATCCGTCAGGTGATAGCGGAATAAGGAGGGGTTAGTATTGAAAGCTTCTGCAAATGATGTAAAACGACTGAATAATTTGATTCCGAAAGTCGGTGTCGTGCGTGAAATTCTGGATGAAACCCCTGATGTAAAAACATTCCGTATCAGCACACCGGAAGGTGAAAAACCTTTTACTCCAATGCCGGGGCAGTTAGGTATGTACTCCATGCCGGCAGTTGGGGAGGCGATGTTCAGTGTTACCAGTCAAGGACCTGATTATATTGATATGGCCATCAAAAAGACCGGCGTTCTGACCGAAGCGCTGCATGCTATGGAAGTGGGTCAGGAAGTAGGCATTCGAGGGCCGTACGGCAATGGGTTCCCGATTGAAAAACTAAAAGGCCGTGATATTACCTTCGTTGCAGGGGGGATCGGCCTTGCTCCGGTAAGAAGTCTGATTCTGTATTGCTTGGAGCATAGAGCAGATTTCGGTAAAATCAATATTATTTACGGTGGGCGCAGTAAGGATGATCTTTGTTTCAAAAAAGATTTATTTGAGAACTGGGCAAATCTTGAAGATGCCAATGTATATGTTACCATTGACCGTCCGCAGGAAGGATGGGATGGACATGTAGGCATGGTGCCGGATTATTTGCGTGAAATTTCTCCAAATCCGGAAGTTGCAGTTGTTTGCGGTCCTCCGATTATGATCAAATTTGCGCTGGTTGCACTCAGAGAGCTGGGATTCAAAGATGAAGATATCATCACCACGCTGGAACTGCGTATGAAATGCGGGATTGGGAAATGCGGCAGATGCAATATCGGCTCCAATTATGTATGTTTAGATGGTCCGGTATTTACGCAGGCGCAGCTGAACGAAATGCCAAACGAATATTAATTTGACATATCTTTTTTGCACCTGACTGTGTTGTTTTCAAATTTGTTCACCTTGCGTACCTTAAGTACGCGTCGCTCACAAATTCGAAAGCCGCCTTGTCAGGCACAAAAAATCTAATGTCAAATAAACTGAAATTTAGCGGGATACTGAAATGGTATCTCGCTTTTATTTTTTGTTTGCACTGCGTGCAGAATGGGTATATGTATGGCAGAAATAATTACCGAATATGAGGAGGGTTACAGTATGCGTACAGATTACAAAAAATTGATTACAGATTATATTGCTGCACAGAATTATACGGCAATTGTGGAGATTGGACAGGAAAACAATGCAAAAGCACTGCGCTATGTGCAGATGAATATATGGGGTGATTATCGGAACGAACAGCGTTGGTATGCATTATCCGCTTTAGAGGCTCTGGCATCAGAATTCGCAGTACAGTACGATGAGATTTATCGCAATGTGATTCGTCGCGCCGTATGGGCTATGGCCGATGAAAGCGGCAATGTGCCATGGGCCGCGCCGGAAATGATGGCAGTGGTAATTAAATCGGCTCCGGCGCAATATAAAGAGTTCGTAAAAATTATGGTGCACAATGGTTTAGACAGTGCGATGTGTCATTATGGCGTATTGTGGGCAATTGGATATTTGGGGCCGGATTATTATGATGAAGTAGCACCT
>JAGARS010000117.1 GCA_017622155.1 Peptococcaceae bacterium | reverse complement strand
TTAATTAAAAGGAGATTGCTACTATGACTAACAAGAATACTATTCGCTACATCGACGAGAAGACCGCTCAGGTTACCAAGGCTTTCCAGAAGAACTCTTCCATCTTCGGCACCGAGGAATTCAAACTCTGGCGCGAATACAAGGCTATGTTCCCTGAAGCCGTTATGGTTACCAAGGCCATCAAGAAGAATCCCGACAAGCTGAACATTACCAAGAACATGACCTACGAAAACATGGCTCTTTACATTAGCCAGCAGGATGATGCTGTGCTTGTCATGGCTGAGTTCCGGAAGCAGATCAAGCTCTCCAAGGTCAAGGCTAACCCCTATCGCGCTGTTCTGGCATGGTTCAAGCAGCAGTATTCCGATATCAATGACTACATGGACTACTTCGAGGAACTGGCTGCCAAGAAAGCCGCAGAAAACGATATGTTTGCCGTTCCTGCCCCCGCCCCGGCAAACACTTAATCCGTCAATAGATATGAATTTTAATTAAGAAAGGAATTTTGAATCATGGCTAAGAAGAAGATTGCTGGATACAAGGTTGACTTTACTACCGATACCCTCATTGTGAACTACAAGTTTTACGCTGCTTCTCAGGAATACGGCTCCCCTGAATATAAGATGGTCAAAAACATTATGAGAGACTTTCCCCGTCTGACGATCAGTGTTCAGGCTGGCCGAGAGGTTACTACTGCCAACAAGAATAAGCGTATGACATACGAAAACATGAAGAAGCACATTGAAGCCTACGAAAACTCCGCTGATCTTCTGGAAGTCTTTGAAACCGTCAAAGCTCTGTCCAAGCCCCTTGCCAATCCCCACAAGTTTGTTGCCGATTGGTTTAGAGCACAGTTCCCCGATTACGCAGCAGTTCCCACTTTCAAGGACAACAGACTGTTTGTTATCCCCAAGAGTCCCAAAAATCCTGACCCCAAGGTTTACAAGTTCAAGAAAATTGATAACAAGGAAGCAGGCTAATAAAAGAAATGGAGGGCAAGAAAATGATGACCACACAGAGAACGGCCTTTGCCGAGTTGCAGAACTACATGCAGGAATTGAGCTACACCAACAGAAAAGATGCTCTGTATGATTACCTTGTAGAATACTATTCCTGTGCCGGATTTGATGAAGACATGGTTGCGGAGGGCTTTTCAAGTGCCAGTGAAGAGGATCTCCTCCGCAACTTCCTCTCCCTTTTCAATGATTAAGTCTATAAGCACATAAAACAACGCCGCAAATCGCCTTATTTTGATTTTTATATTAAAAAATGTTATAATAATTATAGAAAAAGCGATAAAGGAGGCGTTTTATGCCAAATACAGTTCCTAACCAACGGGTTGTAACCGTTCACCGCGAACCCGCAAAATCAAACTTTCTTGGAATAAAAAACGAAAACTGGTAGTACGCGGCGCGTGATCTTGGCGCACACGCATTGATGTTGTATCTGTACCTTGCATCCAATGCAAACGGATACACACTTGCGCTCTCCCCCGCCGCGATCCGCGAAGCAACAGGTATGCCCCGCTCCACTTATCAGGATCAGGTGTTGAAACTAATTGATAAAGGATACCTGATCCAGACCACCGGCAATGGCTTTGATTTTTATGAAGTGCCAAAGCCGCGCCACGGCATCGTATTGAATGAGCTGCCGATAGACAGCTTATCTAATGAAACATGTACGAATGCCGGTACGGGTATCGACCTACGCGGTCAACCTGTAATGGGAGAGGATATAGAAATAAATAATAGAGATATACCAAATAAGACTGGGATAAATATTAGGGATGGACTAGAGATCACAGGGGAAATTAAGATTCCAAAAGTGAGAGAAATCATTATCCAAGCCCCAACAGCAGAACCGAAGAAAAAAATCTTGCGAAAGCCAGAAGAAGAAAAGTTTGTTTTCTAATGGCAAATTATAATGAACTTGCGCAAACCATCACTCTGTCTGAGATTTTATTGTAGCAAATCATGTAAATCCAGATGAAGCAGATTTTATATAGATTGCAGGAAATTTCCCAAGGAGGACAAAAAATGAGCTATAGCAACTTAGATGTCATCGACATGATGACCCGACATGTTTAGAATTTACGGAGCAGTCTCTCCGGCGAACCATCCCCAGCCACCCTTGCAGCGTGGCGCATGGAGGATGCGCGAAATGAATAGTTGAGAGAAAGCTACATTCAGCAGGAAGACGCTGATGATTTCACCTTTGACTTCACAAGCGAGGTGAACCCAAAATGAGCGAGCGAGATAAGAAGAAAAAGAAGAAAAAATCTGTGCTGGAAGCAGAAATTTTTGCTTTCATGCAAAAGAGCTTAAAAGCAGCTCTCGATCTGGCCTTGGATGACATATTCAAGGACTGGAAATAACGCAAGGCGGAAGCCGTTCTGGATGGAACGTCTTCCGCCTTTTTTCGTTGCCTTTCGTTTTTTGAATTTCATTAAAAAGTTACGAAAACACCAGAAGACACGGCATTTTTTGATTTTTATTAAAAAATATATTATAATATATACATGAAGTTAAGAAATAAATAATTATGAATTTGGAGGAAAACCTAATGAAAACTTTTTCTACTACTCTGGATGTAACGATTTCTACTGCTGATCTGCACTACATGGAAGATTTTATTGCGGAGTATACCGATCCCTCTGTCATTGAACAAGCATTGGACG
>JAGARS010000116.1 GCA_017622155.1 Peptococcaceae bacterium | reverse complement strand
TATGGCTTTATGGTAGCCAGTGGTAATATTGACTCCATGGTGAATCATTATACTGCAGCGAAAAAACCGAGAAGCAGCGATGCTTATTCTCCGGGCGGACAGAAAGGACTGCGTCCTGACAGAGCTGTAGATGTATATTGTCGTCTGATACGCGAGGCATATCCGGATGTTCCTTTGATGATTGGCGGCGTAGAAGCCAGTTTGCGCCGGTTTGCCCATTACGATTACTGGGATGATAATGTGCGTCCGTCTATTCTGGAAACTTCCGGTGCGGACTTGATTATGTACGGCATGAGCGAACAGCAGATTAAACATTTGGGCAATGGGTTTCGCAAAGGGTGGCCGCTGCACAAAACGAAAGATATTCAAGGTACCTGTTATTGGAGTGATACGCTGCCGAAGAAGGGTGATTATGTCGTAATTCCAAGCTTTGCGGAAGTCGTACAGGACAAAAAGAAGTTTGCAGAGGCTTTTGCTATTCAAAATAGAGAACAAAATCCGTTTATCGGCAAAATTTTAGTACAGCAGCATGGTGACAGATATTTGATTCAGATGCCGCCTGCCAAACCGTTAAGCCAGCAGGAAATGGATGCTTTATATGAGCTGCCGTTTATGCGCACGTACCATCCACGTTATGAAAAATCTGGTGGTATTCCTGCTTTACTTGAGGTAGAGTTCAGTATCACCGATCATCGCGGATGTTTTGGCGGCTGTACATTCTGTGCGATCAATTTCCATCAGGGACGTATTATTCAGAACCGCAGCAAAGAGTCTATTGTGGCAGAGGCAAAGCTTATGACCACCTTGCCGAATTTTAAAGGCTATATTCATGATGTGGGCGGTCCTACCGGCAATTTCCGCAATGTGGCATGCAAAAAACAGTTAAAAGTAGGTGCATGCAAAGAACGGCAATGCTTGTTCCCGGATATTTGTCCGAATCTGATTGTCAGCCACGAAGATTATTTAGATGTATTGCGCACTGTACGCAATTTGGAAAAAGTAAAGAAAGTGTTTATTCGTTCCGGGGTGCGTTTTGACTATATCATGGCAGACCCTGACCGCACATTTTTTGATGAAATGTGTGAGCATCATATCAGCGGTTTGCTGAAAGTGGCACCGGAGCATGTGGCGCCAAATGCTCTGCATTATATGGGCAAGCCGCAGCGCAAAGTGTACGACAGTTTTACAAAACGGTATTTTGATTACTGCAAAAAAGTAGGCAAAGAACAGTATCTGGTGCCGTACTTTATGTCTAGTCATCCGGGGTGTACCTTAGCTGATGCAGTGCTTCTGGCTGAATATATTCGGGATATCGGATACAATCCGGAACAGGTGCAGGATTTTATCCCGACGCCGGGCAGCATGGCTACCGCGATGTATTACAGCGGCTATGACCCGCGCACCATGGAGCCGGTATATGTGCCGCGTGATCCACATGAAAAAGCAATGCAGCGCGCACTTCTGCAATATCGCAATCCGCAAAACTATGATCTGGTATATGAAGCTTTGATTCGCACAGGCCGTATGGATTTGGTAGGGCACGGCCCAAAATGTCTGATTCGTCCGACAAAGCCAAAACAGAGTGCCAAACAGACGCGACGCAGCAATGGGAAAAGCAAATCTTCAACGAATCATGCAAAAGCTGAACAGAAACATAGCGATAAACCGGGGATGAAAAGAAAACCAGGCAATCACAGCAAAACAGACGGAAAAGCTGTAAAGAAAACCAACAAAAAAGATAAATAGGCTTTCTTTTTTACGGTGAATCGGTTACAATAGAGTGTAAACTTATTTTTCGGGAGGCCTAAAGACAATGAGAAGTATGACAGGCTTTGGCCGTGGTGAAAGCGACAACGGCGCACTGAAAATCGTGGTAGAAGTAAAAGCAGTCAATCATCGATACAGTGAAATTACAGTAAAACAGCCGAGACAATTCTTGGCGTTAGAAGATAAAATGAAAAAAGTAGTCGGCGAATATATTGAACGTGGGAAAGTGGATGTGTTTGTGCGTACACAGGAACTGGCTGATGCCGAAAAACCGGTACAGGTGGATCAGAAACGCGCACTGGCGTATCACGAAGCACTGAAAGGGCTGGCCGAAGCGGTAGGTACTTCGTATCATCCGGATCCGTTTCGTCTGATGACATTGCCGGAGGTTATTGTAAAAGAAGAGACTGAACCGGATGTTAAAGCGTTATGGCCTGTGATGGAGGCGGCACTGCGTCAGGCAATGGATAATCATATTGCTATGCGTAATCAGGAGGGTGCTCATATTGAGGAAAATCTCCGTGAAAAAGTAGCAGGTCTTCAGGCACTGGCAAGTCGTGTGGCAGAGCGCAGTCCTTTGGTGTTAAACGAGTATAAGGAAAAGCTGGAAGCTCGCATTGCAGAATTATTGACAAATGCTACGGTAGATCCGGAACGATTGGCCCAGGAAGTGGCGTATTTTGCAGAGAAAAGCTGCATCGATGAAGAATTGGTGCGCTTACAGAGCCATTTTGAGCAGTTCTATACTATCGCTGATCAGAAAGGCAGTATTGGCCGTAAGCTGGATTTCCTGATTCAAGAGATGAACCGTGAAACCAATACCATTGGCTCAAAAGCGAATGATTTGGAGATTGGCCGTCTGGTAGTGGAAATGAAAAGCGAACTGGAAAAAGTAAGAGAGCAGATTCAGAATATTGAATAAAAGCTCAATAAAACTATGCGATAAACGAACAATCATAAGGAGTGAGCAGTATGGGTCAGTTTATGAATGTTGGGTTTGATAACATGGTACAGGTAGATGAAATTATTGCTATTGTGTCACCGGAAAGTGCGCCCGTTAAACGTATGGTGCAAACGGCAAAAGATGCCGGAGTGGTGATTGATGTGACGCACGGCCGAAAAACCAGATCGGTGATTTTTACCGACAGTGATTATATTATTCTTTCTGCGATTCAGCCGGAAACATTGACAGGGCGGCTGGATGCGGAATAATACAGAACTATATGAATGCGGGGTAATCGAAATGGATACAATGGATACAAATACCCGTGGAGTGCTTCTGGTATTGTCAGGACCTTCCGGTACCGGAAAAGGCACTGTGTGCAAAGTGGTACGCGACAGTTTGGGTGACAATCTGGCATATTCTATTTCTGCCACTACCAGAAAACCAAGAACGGGAGAAGAACACGGCAGAGAATATTTTTTCTTTAGTAAAGAAGAATTTGAAGCCTTACGTGACCAAAACGGATTTTTAGAATGGGCGCAGGTGTATGATAATTATTATGGCACACCTCGTGCATTTGTGGAAGATGTGTTGGCATCAGGTCGTGACTGCATTCTGGAGATCGACCCGCAGGGTGCGCTGCAGGTACGCAAAGCTACCAGTGAGGCTGTGCTGGTGTTTATTGCACCACCGTCTCTGGAGGAACTGCGTGCAAGACTTACAGGCCGTGGAACAGAGGCACCGGAAGAAGTAGAGAAACGCTTAAGCTGTGCTGAAGCGGAACTGGCATACAGCAATCAGTATGATTATCTGATTGTAAATGATGAAGTAGAAAAAGCAGCGGAAAAAATGAAAGCAATTTTAATGGCGGAACGCTGCCGCACAAATCGTATAAATTAAATACGGCATTATGACTGCATCAGGCAAATGGAGTACAGCCATGCAGCATAACATATATTCTGATGAATTTTGATATGGAGGGCTTTCTTATGGTAGAACCAACAATTGATGAATTATTAACCAAAGCAGACAGCAAATATTCTTTAGTGTGTGCTGCGGCAAAACGTGCAAGAGAACTGGTAGACGGTGCAGAACCAATGAACACAGGCGATGCCAAAAAACCTGTAACTATGGCGCTGCAGGAAATTGCTGAAAATAAAATCAGCTACGAACAGACCAGTGAAGGTATTAAATAAATGTGCGTTTGTATTAGGCTGAAACGCTGACCGAAAACGAATGGAGGGTGCATCATGGCAAATATAATAGTCGGAGTTACCGGCGGTATTGCGGCATATAAAGCGGCAGAGCTTGTAAGCCTTTTGGGCAAGCAGGGGCATGATGTACGCTGTATTATGACGGAAGCTGCTCAAGCATTTATCACACCGCTCACATTACAGACACTTTCGGGGAATCCGGTTTATACTGACATGTTTGCAGTATCAGATAATCCGGAATGGAAAGTTGCGCACATTGGATTGGCTCATTGGGCTGATTGTGTCCTAATTGTACCTGCTACAGCAGATTTTATTGGCAAAATAGCCAATGGTCTGGCAGATGATTTGCTTTCTACTTGTGTGATGGCCACACAGGCTCCGGTGTATTTT
>JAGARS010000115.1 GCA_017622155.1 Peptococcaceae bacterium | reverse complement strand
TTGGTGCATGAGGCATTAGAGAGCAAGGTGCTGCATATCCGCAGTTATCTGGAGCTGAAAAAATGGATTAACAATGTGTATAAAGAATTAGAGAGTGATATCATTCCGAAGGGGCAGTACAAGAAGACGATGGTGGCCTTTGCATATACCATGGACGGGAGTGAGTGGAAATACTTCTTTGATGCGTGGGAAGATGTGGCGTTTAAGAAGAAGGTATCCTTGGAACAGCAGGGGTATCTGGTGACGCCGATATTTATCCGAACAAAATGGCTGGGAGATATGAATGAATTCCGCAGTATGCGTGAGAACTTTATGTCTGATTACAAGGCATATTGCAATCAGTGGTATCTGAAACGGTTTATGCAGATTAAGAATATTCCCGGTGTTATCGGTGCAGAGGATTATGAGGCACAGAAGCAGATTGTGGCAGAAAATTGTACAAAAGAAGCACAGGATGCATTTGTGATGTACAAGTACAGATGGAATGTTCAGTAGTAAATACTACGCAAAAGATATTAACGAAATAATAGCTGAAAGGTGGAACGATAAATTTTGCATTATGCATGGGTAATTTTAATATGTTGTTGTTTGATCGAAATCGGCAGTATGGGTGCAGTGGCCAATTGCCTGGGGCTGTACGTAGTACCTGTATGTGAAGAATTTGGTATTGGAGCTGCGGCATTTAGTCTGTATTTTACCATTCAGAATATTTCGGTAGCAATTGCATCATCGTTTGCAGGAAAGTTGATGACGAAATATGGCGTAAAGAAAACATTACTGGTTGCAATTATTATAAATGCAATCTGGTTTGCAGGGCTTAGTATGGCACAATCCATCATCGCATTTTATGTGCTGGGCGCATTGATTGGCCTTACTTTTTCGCTGGCTATGTTTTTGCCGGTGCCGGCATTGATTACTGCCTGGTTTGCAGAAAAACGCGGCTTTGCCATGGGGCTGGCTATGGCATTTGCCGGTATTGGCGGTGCAGGCTTTAGTGTTGTATATTCCAATATTATCGAAGTGTTTGGATGGAGAACCAGCTACATGGCAATGGCAGTCATTTCTTTGGTCATTATTTTACCGTGCGTGATTTTCTTCTTGAAAGATACACCGGAACAAAAGGGCTGTCTGCCTTATGGGAAAGCTGATACGGCTGCCATAGAGACAGAAAACGGAAATATTCTGACAGGGATTGATGCCTCCGGTGTGCTGAAGCGCGGCATCTTCTGGGCAACCATTTTAGTAGGCGGTCTGGCAGCGTATGTATGTAATAATATTACCTATTTATCAGCGCACGGAAGTACAGTGGGCTTATCGATTGTAACCAGCGGCAGCCTGATTTCTGCAGCTTTGATAGGGAGTATGATTGGTGCGCTGGTATTGGGCAGCCTGGCAGATAAGATTGGCATCAAACGTACCTTTTATGTAGCTTGTACAATTGTAATAGCAGGGACAGCGCTGCTGGTTGTCGGTAATGGTTTCATTGTGTTATTTGTGGCATCGGTGGCATTTGGTTTCAGTAGCGCAATTTACACAACCATGATGCCGTTACTGGTACAGGAGCTTTTCGGTAGCAAAGACTATGGAACGATTTATTCCTATACCGTTGCAGGGATGTCGTTTATTGCGGCAATGTCCTGCATACTCATTGGGTTATTATATGATATTACCGGAGCATATGTTGCAGGGCTTTTGGTTGCGTTGGCAGCGTATGTGATTTTTATGGCTGCAATCACCTTGATGCTGCGCAGAAAATATTATTAAGAAAATCGCTGGGAGTATCATTGTTAAGTGATTGTATGATATGCTACAATACAATTAAATGAAAAGTCAAGGAGGTATGACTTTATGAAAGCAATTGCAATTAACGGAAGTCCGCGTAAGGGCTGGAACACGGATTTACTCTTGCAGGAAGCCTTGAAAGGCGCAGCAGACGCAGGGGCAGAGGTGGAAATGATACATCTGTATGATTTAAAGTTTACCGGATGCCGCAGCTGTATGGCGTGTATGCGTAAAGGTGCAGAGCCTGCGAAATGTTATTGGCAGGATGATATTACACCGGTACTGGATAAAATTTTATTTGCCGATGCAGTATTTTTTGGAGTACCAATTTATTTCGGCGAAATTACCAGTCAGATGCATGCATTGATTGAGCGCTTAAGCTATATTCTGCTGACCTATGATGATTATTCCAAAAAATTGTTTCATGGTACAGTAAACTGCGGCTGTTTCTATACCATGAATGCAACACAGGAACATTTTGAAACAATGTATGCGGAAAGAATGAAACAAAGTTTTAGAGTGTTGAAGAAACTGAATGGTGAAATTGTAGAGTATCCGTGCTATGATACATTGCAGTTTACCGACTATTCCAAATATCAGGCAGGCACATTTGATGAAGCCCATAAACGTCAGAGAAGAGAAGAACAGTTCCCGAAAGATCTGGCGGCAGCTTATCAGATTGGGCAGAAGCTGTGCGGGAAATAGTATACGGGAATTGATATATGTATAGCGAATATTTTTAGGGAATGTTTTATTAGATAAATATAAAATTAGAAGTATCTCATTACAGAACCATTTCGAAAGTGATTTCCGAATGGTTCTTTTTTTGTTTGAGAAGGTATGTTATAATGAAAGCAGTCTAAAAATGTGGAAGAAGGATTGCGCATATGAATCTTTATCTGAAAATAAAAAAACAGTGGATGATATTGTTTCTGCTGTGCGGTGTGTTGTTTTTGAATGGATGTACACTGGAACTGCCAACACCGGAAAGCTTGATTGCAGCACCGGAATCCAATCAGGAATTGATGCAGCAGAAACAAATGATTTCTGAATTTTTAAGCAAAGAAGAACGCATGATTGTACCTGAAATAAACGAAATTGGTACAGCGTATCAATATATTAATCTGGATGAGGATGATGAAAAAGAAATTGTGGTGTTTTATGCCAATAAAGAAAGCAACTTCGTGTTGGGGTTTATGATACTCGATCAACGGGAAGCTGGATGGCAGTTGCTGTATAAAACCACTGCGTATGGGACAGACATTCATTATTTCTCTGTGCAGGATTTGAATCTGGATGGTGCGCCGGAATTTTTACTTGGCGTGAAAACCGGATATGGCGCTATGAAAGAGTTGTATGTATATCATTTGGCGGATAGCGGTTTAATCGACATTACCAGTGAGGACAGAATTGCCTATGATCAGATTGTGCTGGCGGAACCGACAGATGGCCAAACAATGCTGGTAACTGCACGTACAGATACAACAGTGCTGGTAGGCAGCAGCAACATCACTATTTATACGTACGGCAATAACATGGTTTATCCGGTTTATAACAACACCTTTGATGGGTATTGCAGCGATATGCGTTTTGCAAAAGTAAATGCTGACACCGAAGGTATTTATATGGCAATGCGCTATAATCATTATATCAATATGATTCTTCTTTGCGAAACGGAAACAGGCTTTACGGTAGCAATGGAGCATCCGATGCCGTATGATTATGAAGAAATGGCAGGAATTGAGCTGTTTGGTGATATCAATAATGATGGCATTCTGGAGGTTAACTCCTTATGGAGCCCTGAAAATAATCTTTCTAACAGAGATTATCGGGATTTTGTGCATGTTTGGCTTCAATGGGATGGTGAAAACGGGTTAACTGCAATTAGTGCGATTTTAGAAAATCGCACCGATGGTTATCGGTTTTTGATTCCTGTACAATGGATGGACACACTGTACTATGATTTTTATACAGATGGCGAAATCGAATGGACAGAATTTTATTACGAGAATGAGGAACGCAGTTTTGAAACGGTCTTTTCTTTGGCTGCGGTCGATCAACTGGTATGGCAGAATATGGACGATGACGTAACAGATTCTATTGTAGTGTTGGGGAACCATCCAACACTGAATAAAGTATATATTGCGAATATTAAAACGGAACTATTTAATGAATTTCAGGTAAATGCAGAAAAACTGATTTCCTGTTTACAGATAGAGGGAGGGATGTAATCATGACAAAGATTCTGGTATTGGAAGATGAACCGTCCATTCGCAGCTTTATTATGATTAACTTGAAGAAAAACAACTTTGAAATTGTGGAGACTGCCAGCGGTGAAGAAGCATTGGAGAAGCTGGATGAGACGGTGGACATTGCACTTTTGGATGTAATGCTGCCGGGTATAAGCGGTTTTGAGGTGTGCAAACGAGCACGCGAACAGTATCCTTCACTTGGAATTATCATGCTGACAGCAAAAGGACAGGAAGAAAACAAAATTGAAGGGCTTGAATTAGGCGCTGATGATTATATTGTGAAGCCGTTTAGTCCGAAAGAACTGCTGGCGCGTATTAATGCATTAGCCCGCAGACTGAATATTGTAGAAAAAGCTGTAGCAGTAGAAGAAGCAGATGGCAGTCAGATTGTAACCGGTAAATTTACAATTTTGCCGGAAGAACGAAAATTATTGAAAAATGGTGTGGAAATAGAATTAACGCCGATTGAATTTGCTTTGGTGAAATATTTTATGGAAAATCCGAATAAAGCAATTCATCGTGACGAAATTTTAAATAATGTATGGGGCTATAATTATGTAGGCGATTTTAAAATTGTAGATGTAAACATTCGCCGCATTCGCCAGAAAATCGAAGATGATCCGTCTAATCCAAAATATATAGAAAAAGTATGGGGCTATGGCTACCGTTGGTGGGGAGGCGGTGAATAACCGTGCGCAGTATTCGAAGACGCCTGATTGGAAACTATATTACCATTGCATTGGTGACTGTACTGATTTTGGAAGGTCTTTTTGCTGTAGCAATTTCTGAGTATTATGTAGGCGGCGTTGAACGTATCTTGGCAAATCAGGCAGAAACATCAGCTACATTTTTTAGTCAATATGCCGATGCAGGTGATATTTATAAAAAATCAAATTATATTTTTGAAAATCTGGATGTAGAAGAAACTGCACTGATTGAGGTAATTGATATGCAGGGGCATGTAGTCATTGATAGTACAGGTTCTTCTGCTGAAGAAATTATCAATACTTCTGATGTGGCACAGGCATTGAAAGGAAATAGTGCGGTATGGCGCGGGCGGAGCGAGCTAAATGAGCCAATTGTGGCGGTATCGGCACCAATTTATGATGGATTCGCGGTTGTAGGTGTATTGCGTTATGTCTCTAGTTTGGCACCGGCTTATCAGGTTTTGGGTCAGTTTTTTGCATTGCTGCTTTTGTTTGGGCTTGGAGTTATTGCTGTAGCGTTTTTGTATGGTCGTGCTATGGCACAGCGGATTCTGGAACCGATACAAGAACTGGTACGGGTGACAGAAGAAGTCGCGCAAGGGAATTACAAAGTTACAGCGATTAAGTATCACAATGACGAGATTGGGCAGCTTGTGGATGCAGTTAATATTATGACCAAAGAAATTACGCGGGCTGACCAGGCGAAAAGTGAATTTATTTCTTCAATTTCGCATGAGCTGCGGACACCGCTTGCGGCAATTAAAGGCTGGGCGGAAACCATGCAGGATATGAAAGATGATATTGAAGTGGTTGAGGAAGGCCTTTCCATTGTTTCAAAAGAAACAGACCGATTGATTATTCTGGTGAATGATCTGCTGGACTTCTCACGATTACAGGCCCATCGTATTGAGCTGAAAAAAGAAGAGTTTTCTATTTCTGACTTGCTGGAAAATATTATTGGCCAATTTACTGTACGCTGTCAGCAGGAACGAATTAAGATGATGCTTTTAACGGATAATCAGGAAAGCTGGGTGTTTGCTGATTATAATCGGTTGAAGCAGGTACTGATTAATGTTGTTGACAACGCGATGAAGTTTACGGTTGGTCGTCCGAACGCAGAAATTCGAATCAGCAGCCAGGTACTGGATGATCAGATTATTGTGATTGTAGAGGACAACGGCAGCGGTATTTCGCCGGAGGATTTGCAGCGTGTGAAAGAAAAATTCTACAAAGGCAGCAGCAATAAAAGCGGTACAGGGCTGGGCTTATCTATTGCCAGTGAAATCATGGAATTGCATGGCGGAAAAATGCTGATTGACAGTACACTGAATGTTGGAACGAAAGTTGTTCTGGTTATGCCGTTCTTTTATGATGTACAGCAGCTGGATGATTGAATTGTGCGTAAAAAATACTGAAAAAATATCAAAAAAAGCTTGCAAAAAGAAAATTACATGATATAATATATTTTGTGATTTTCGTTGGGGTATCGCCAAGCGGTAAGGCAACGGACTCTGACTCCGTTATCCCTAGGTTCGAATCCTAGTACCCCAGCCAATGCATATTCACCGGTTCAGGTTTCCTGAGCCGGTTTTTTATTTGCGTAAGTATTGCAGAAAACGAAACACCCCGTACTCATTTGAGTCGGGGTGTTTGTGTTATATGTGATTTTAAATCGAATCTTGCTTAGTTCCAGTAATCGGTATCTTTTACGCCGATGCTGGATGCTTTAAATACAGGGTCTTTGCCTGCTTTACGCTGTGCGACATAGTCTTCCAGTGCTTTGAATGCTGTACCGCCTAAAATGATGCAGACAGGTACGTTGATTAATGCCATGAAGCCCATCAGTACATCGGCCAAATCCCAGGCCAGACCAGCACTGAACTGTGCACCGACGAAAATGATAACTACTGCCAGCAAACGATAGCAGAAAATAAATGTTTTATTTTCTGTAGCGTCTTTGATTAAGTAGTTGATATTCATTTCTGCATAATAGTAGTTCCCAATCAGCGTTGTAAATGCAAACAGTGCCAGCGCCAGTGTGATAAACAGACTGCCGAAGGAGCCAAAGTTTGCAATCAGAGAATCCTGAATAAATGCAGCGTTCATGGTATTGCCGGCTGCGTCTACGTATAAGGATGCATCCAGATTTGTACACAAAATCATAAATGCGGTGGCAGTACAGATTACCAGTGTATCCAGGAATACAGACAGCATCTGAACCAGCCCCTGTTTTACAGGGTGAGACACATCAGCGGATGCTGCAGCGTTAGGCGCAGAACCGATACCGGCTTCGTTGGAGTACAAACCGCGTTTGATACCGTTCATCATAGCAGCACCAAACAAGCCGCCGAATACAGACTGTGCGCTGAATGCTTCGCTGAAGATTTTCGCAATTACCATTGGCAGACTGCCGATGTTTAATACAATAACAATCAATGCAACTACAACATACATAATTGCCATAACCGGTACCATGTACTGTGTTACTTCGGAAATACGTTTGCCGCCGCCTAAGATAACAGTGCCGGCCAGAACAGCGATCACTACGCCGATAATCAAGGTGTTATTATCGCCAGGAAAATATACTTTTACGAAGTCGGTCATGTTGTAAGATGCCAAAGCATTGAAACCGCCCATATAGGTCAGAATCAGTGCTACTGCAAATAAACCGCCCAGTGCAGGGGAATGCAGTGCCTCTTTGATATAATATGCAGGACCGCCGTAAGAGCCGTTTTCGCCTTTTTTCTTATAAATCTGAGCCAGAGTAGATTCGATAAATGCGGATGCGCCACCTACTAAAGCAATAAGCCACATCCAGAATACAGCCCCCGGACCACCAGCAATGATTGCCCCAGTAACCCCAACGATATTACCGGTACCTACACGAGATGCAGTAGAAACCATCAGAGCCTGAAAAGAAGAAGTTGCTTTTTCTTCTTTTTTCGGTTCTTTAATGACACGGATGGATTCGCCAAGCAGACGAAACTGCACAAATTTGGTTCGAATGGTGAAGTAGATCCCCGCACCAATCAACAGGGCAATCAGGATATAGCTATATAAATAGCCACTGATTGTACTTACGATACTTGCAAATGCTTCCATAAAATAATTCCTTTCTGAATATATATTTAGCAGTGAAACACTGCTTGATTCCTAAATGTTTTTTAATGTTTCAGCAGCATGTTTTCCAGCCAGAATACCGCTTCCGAAAGCCCAATGCAGATTGTATCCGCCGCAGTATCCGGTGCAGTCAGCAGTTTCTCCGGTGAAGTATAGCCCAGGGCTGTCTTTTAGCTGAAAACTGTGCGATTCCAACTGCTGCAGAGCAATCCCGCCTCCGGTGGTCTGTGCATGTTTCCAGCCAATATCGGCAAGATCAGTAAACGTCCAGTTCTGGAGACCATGTGCAAATAAGTCCCACTCTTCTCGGGTGACAGAATCTGCTGTACGGTTGCTATCTCCTAATTGCTGTGCCTGCCATACTGCAAGTCCTGCTTGCGGATGTACGAGACCAACCATATAGTCTGCAACAGAAGCGCCCGGCATTTGCTGTACGCGAGAAAATAACAAATCAGTCAATGCAGCTGCTGTATAGTGTGGAAACAGATTCAGCCGAATATTCGGACAGTTGAGATTATATTGTGGGCCAAGCCAGCCGGAAAGCTGCATAATAGCAATACCGGAAAGCCCATAGTCGGTGAACTGGATTTCACCGTTTTCTGTGTGCAGATGTGTATCACCATCGTAGAGCGCTGCTTCGGCTTTGACCCGAATACCGGATAAGCCTTGCACTTGTACGGGATTACACTTTAACGGTACCAGACAAGGGTAAAGGGGCTCCATCAGACAATTTGCCCGGAAGGCTGCCCGAATGCCGAATCCTTCGCTGCCGAACTGCGGACCGGCATTGCCGCCCATAGCGCATATAACAGCATCACCGTAAAATTCTGCTCCGTCAGCTGTGTTGATTATATAAACAGAATGATTTCGGTTTATATTTGTGACACGGCAATCGGTGTAAATTTGTACACCGGTTTGTTTTAACCGGTAAGTCAGTAAATTTACTACATCAGCCGCCTGATTGGAGTATGGGTAAAGCCGCCCTTCATCTGCTTCTCTGCACAATAATCCGTGTGCAGCAAACCATTGAGGCAGATTGACCTGTGCAATATATTCCAGCATTTCTGCTGCTGTTTCGCGGCTGCTGGTGAAATAATGATCGGTGGAACAGTGAAGGTTATCTAGGTTGCAGCGTCCATTGCCGGTGGCAAGAAGTTTTTTGCCCAGCTTTGCATTCTGTTCCAAAAGAATCACTTCCGTATCGGCTGCCGCATGCTCTGCAGCTGAAATTGCCGCCACGATACCGGATGCGCCACCGCCCAGCACCAAAATCCGTTTCATACAATCCCACCTTTTCGAAAAATACGATAAAAGCATTAGAATATTCAGCCAGGAATAGTTCCGGCTGATTCAGACAAACTATAAAAGTGATGCATAGTTTATATGATTACAGGAAATTGCAGTAAACAAACAAAATGACACCGAGAACCAGCAGCAGATAGCTGATGATATTAAATTTGGTGTAAAGTTTTTTACTGATTTCAAATTCGCGGTTTTTATTGTTCAGATTCATCAGCGCAATGCCTTTGAATACGGCAGATACCAGAATCAGAACATAAGATACGATTTCAAGTGTAGTCATAACAGTATGGGCACCTCCTATACTAAAATGATTGCATAGAAATATTAACCTTAGTATTATAACCGATTATCATCAATTTGTCTATTGGAGGAATCGTATGGGGAACGGAACAGATATCGGTTTTTGGGCACTGGTGATGCGGGTATTGATCATATATCTGCTGCTTTTGGTTTCTATGCGGATTATGGGAAAACGAGAAATTGGTCAGCTGTCCAATCTGGATTTTGTGGTAGCAATTGTCGTGGCAGAATTGGCTACATTGCCGCTTACAGATCGCAACCTGACATTGCTGCATAGTATAGTGCCGATGTTAATTCTGACAGTGCTGCAGGTAAGTGTATCGATGCTATGTCTGAAAAGTAATAAATTTAGACGAATC
The DNA here is from genome assembly GCA_017622155.1 of Peptococcaceae bacterium. Lineage (GTDB taxonomy): Bacteria > Bacillota > Peptococcia > Peptococcales > Peptococcaceae > UBA7185. Next base: position 4,774 of record JAGARS010000115.1, on the reverse strand, counting down.
CTGTATGGAAAACCGAATTTGCTGATTGCAGCGGGAAAACTGCAAATGAGAGAAATGCGCAAAGCACGGTATAATATTGATGATTTGATGAGTCAGCTGCGGCAAAAAGATGTGTTTGATATTGCAGAAGTAGACTATGCAGTGTTGGAAACATCGGGAGAATTGACGGTGCTGCTGCGTTCAGATAAAAAACCGGCTACAAAAGGTGATTTTGCTTTTAAAGAGCCGGCAGTTTTTAAAGGCATGCCGCTTACACTGATTGATGATGGAGAAGTTAATATGCGCGGTTTACGAGACAATCATTTAACAAAACAATGGCTGATGGAACAGCTGAAGCAAAAAAATATTACGAATCCGCGGGATGTATTTTTTGCCAGCATAAGTAATGATGGGACAATTTATCTGATGACACGTATAGAAGCATTAGAGACGCAGGAAACCATGCATTGATTTTTGCAGTTTTGTGGAATAGGGACTACCTTTCCGGTCATATAGTAAAGGGACAGATAGGAGAACTGATGATGACTGGAGAGATTGCTTATGGTGATACAATTACTTGCCGGATTGCTAATGATACTGATGGGAGCGGAATTATTTACAAACAGTGTAGAATGGCTTGGCAGCCGTCTCAAACTGCCGGAAGGCTCTATCGGACATTTGCTGGCTGCGGTGGGGACGGCGCTTCCGGAATCCATAATTCCGCTGATTGCGTTTTTTAGTGGCGGCGCTGATGCAGTGGACATTGGCATCGGTGCAATTCTGGGAGCGCCATTTATGCTGGGCACACTGGCTATGTTTATCACAGGATTTGCTGCGTGGTTTTTGCGCGGGCGTAAAACAGGACGGAAGATTATGCATGTGGATGCAGCAGACCTGAAACGGGATCTTGTGTTTTTTATGTGTATGTATCTTCTGGTGATAGGAGCATCTTTTATATCGCAGCCAAAGAAGCCTTATGTGGCGGCACTGCTGGTGCTGGCTTATCTGGTGTATGCCTGGAAGGTAGCCCATAGCGGGAATGCTATGAGCGATGAAAATTTACGACCACTATATTTCAGCCGAAGGTCAACGCCTTCCTATTTCATGATTTTGCTGCAGTTCGGGCTGGGCTTAGGCGCTATTGTAGGAGGGGCGGAATACTTTGTAGCCGGGATATCTCGTACAGCTGAGCTGTATGGTATTCATCCGCTGATATTGTCAATGATTATAGCGCCAATTGCTACAGAATTGCCGGAAAAGTTCAACAGTGTCATATGGGTGTCTCGCGGAAAAGACCGCTTGGCTCTAGGCAATATTACCGGTGCTATGGCATTTCAAAGTACGATGATTCCTGCTATGGGGATGCTTTTGTGTGATTGGACGCTTACACTATCCGCATGGATTAGCAGTACATGTCTGCTGATTAGTACCGGTGTGCTCTATATTACGGTATGCCGCAAACAATGCGTTCCAATGTCTGCGCTGCTTTTTTGCGGAGTCGGTTATTTTGGCTTTCTTGTGGCAATACTGTGGAGTATCCTGTGATAAAGGGCGAAACCAAAAAGTAGCATAAGAAATTTTGTCTATACAAATATTTTACAATAGGGTAAAATAAAACATACGAGAATATTTTGCAGAAATCCTCACGGCGTCATTTCTGCAAAAAGAAAGTTCAGGTAGTATGTTATGAGTGAAGCTTCCGTGCCGGAAAACGGGCAGAACAAAAAAGAGAAACCGAAAAAGAAACAGCATAGCAGTGTGTTATATGCAGCAGGAATGCTGACCATTATGATGACGATTTCCCGTATACTGGGGTTTGTACGCGATATTTCAGTCAGCAGTATGTTTGGCATCAGCTGGCAGGCCGATGCATATACGGCGGCGTTTACCATCCCGGATTTGATTTATTTTGCACTGGTGGGCGGCGGGCTGAGCTCAGCGTTTATCCCGGTATTCAGCAGTTATCTGGCTACAGAACAGGATGAAGATGCCCATGTAATGGCCAGCACCATCTTGAATATTGTGGCCATTGCATCCATGGTGCTGATTGCGATAGGGATGGTCTTTACACCACAGCTGATTGATATCATGGTAGAATTTAAACATGAAAATGCAGCAGAGGCTACAGCACTGACGATTGTGCTTACGCGGCTTATGTTTGCCCAGTGCTTCTTTATGTGTCTTGCGGGGATTTCGCAAGGGATCCTGCAATGCTATAAAGAATTTACGGTGCCGGCTTTGGGGGCAGTCGTATACAATATTGCCATTATTGTTATCGGTATTCTGCTGGCACAGCATATTGGGATTGCCGGTTTCACCATCGGTGTGGTAGTTGGTGCGGCATTGAATCTGCTGCTGCAGATTCGCTCTATGCGTCAATATGGGTTTTCCTATAAATTAACTTTAAATCTTCGCCATCCGGGTGTGAAAAAATTCTTCCTGTTGTTTTTGCCGGTAGTATTAGGCTTGTCTATGAATGAGCTGAACCTGCTGGTAAGCCAGCGTTTGGCATCGGGTTTAGGCGGCGGTGTGGTATATGCACTGAAACAGGCGCAGCGTATTATGATGCTTCCGGTAGGTATTTTTGCGGCTGCTATTGGGCTTTCGGTATTCCCTACTATGACAAGTCATGTAGCACGGGGAGAAATGAAAGAATATAAGCAGAATCTGACGATGGGGCTGCGTACAGTTATTTTCATTACATTGCCTGCATCAGTAGGCCTTATAGCACTTAGTCATCCGGTAGTAAGAGCCATGTATCAGCAAGGTGCCGTTACTACAGTACAGATTGAGCTGGTATCGGTCATTCTGGTATACTACTGTATTGGGGTAGTTGGGTATGGAGCCCAGCAGATTCTGAACAGAGGGTTTTATGCAGTGCAGGACACCAAATCTCCGGTACTGATTAATGTATTTGTGCTGCTGTTTAACATTATCATCAGCATTATTCTGGTAGGACCATTTACCTACAGAGGGCTTGCAATGGCCTATTCGCTGAGCGGTTTATTAAGTATGCTGGTGCTGGGAGTGGCCTTGCGGTTTAAAATTGGCCAGTATGGCGGAAAAGCTCTGGTGAAATCGGCACTGCAGTCGATCATTGCATCGGCTGTGATGGGTGTGGCAGTATATTTTGTGGCAAATGGGCTGGAGCAGATACTGGATTTGAGCAGTAAACTGATGCAGGTGCTGCAGGTGGGTATTGGCATTACAGCAGGTGTAGTGGTATATGCGGCAATGGCAATTGTAATGCGTATGGAAGAAGCACAGCAGGTGCTGCGTATTGTGAAACGCAAACTGCGTCGCAGCTAATGCAGCAAATGTTGATTTGCATAGAAAATACTGTGCAATTTGCTTGACAGAGGTATAGAAAAGCACTATCCTAAAAGACGGACAAGCAGTTGTACGATAATATCGGGACACTATGAGGAGTGGATAAGATGGAAAATATTACAGTAAATGAAGGAAAAGAATTAATTCGCATTGTCGATGGTACAGCCTATGAGCGGTATGCATTACAGACCAAGCTCATTGGCAAAGATGATGATATGATTGATATGGTAAAAGAATATGCGCTGCCCCATATGCAGAAAGGCGATATTCTGTTTATGTCTGAAAAAGCAGTGGCATGTACACAAAATCGTGCCATTCCGCTGGATGAAATTAAACCGGGCTTTCTGGCAAAACTGCTGGTAAAATTCGTGTATCGTTCTCCGCACGGTTTGGGGCGCACCATGCCGGAAACCATGCAGGTGACCATTGACCTGGTAGGCACACCGCGCGTATTATTTGCAGCATTTTGTTCCGCCATTGGTAAACTGTTCAAAAAACGCGGCATTTTCTATGCTATTTGCGGTGACGAAGTGCGTGCTATTGACGGTCCATGCCCAACAGCAATGCCTCCGCTGAACAAATGCGTTACATTAGGCCCTCTGAATCCCGACAAAGTATGTCGTGATATAGCTGATGCAGTGGGCTATGATGTGGCAGTAATTGATGCCAATGATCTGGGTATTGAAATCTTAGGGTTCTCCGGCAAGAAAAATCAGATTGATTTTCTGACTAAAGTGCTGGCGGACAACCCTCTGTGTCAGGGTAATCAGTGCACACCGATGGGTATTATCCGTAAAGCTAGATAAAAAGCTGGATAGATTTTCGTATAACTGTGTTATTATGTATAGGGGGGCACCTATATGAGACTGGAACAATTAGAACATATTATCGAAATTGAAAAGCAAAAATCTATTTCAAAAGCAGCAAAAGCTTTATATATGGGTCAGTCTAGTTTAAGCTGCTCCCTTACCAGCCTAGAAGATGAGCTTGGTGTAAAATTATTTGAACGCACTACCTCGGGAGTAGTTCCTACCGGTGAAGGGCAAAAAGCTTTACAGCTGGCACATCAAATGCTGGATTTGAAAAAGCAATTGTTTGGTTTAAGTGAAGATGAAACAGAACTGCAAGGTACGGTTACATTACTGGTTGGTCAGGCATATGGTTATTATTTGAAAGATATTATGTTAAACTTTAAACGGCGACATCCAAAAGCGGAATTAATTTTGCAGGTAGGAACTCCAGAGCAAGTTGTTTATAGTTTGTTAAAAGGTTCTAATCATGTTACTTTGGCATTGCTTGTAGATAAATACAAAGAAAAAATTTTGAATATGAAAAATCGAAATCTCTGTAGTGTAACATTTGGCAAATATCCTTTCTGGGTATTTGCAAAAAAGGATGGAAAATATGCAGAGAGAACAACAATAACTTTAGATGAGCTGCAAAAGGAACAGATTTTATTAAACTG